>JBFMBP010000037.1 GCA_040755155.1 Candidatus Omnitrophota bacterium
GAATCCTTCTTCCTGAGTAAACTTGAACATAAGCGCGTATCCTTTCTTTTGGGCTTTTCAGCCTTCTTCGCTTAAGGAAAGGGTACGCTGCTTTTTCTTTCCAATCCACACCTTTAGGTTATAACTCTCGCCTTTATTTCCGCAGCGTCCTTCATTGCAATAATCTACTCTGATATATTGTCTCAAATCTGCGTTATTGGCAATAAGGATCGCTTCCGTGAAGTGCATTGCTTTTGGAAATTTGAAAGGGGGCGTCGGCAAATCGACGCTGGCGGTCAATATCGGTTGCGAATTGGCTATCCGCCATCGCTCCGTCACTCTTTTCGACGCAGACGAACAAGGCGCCTCTTCGGATTGGCGGCGGCGGGGGAGCCTGCCCATCGAATGCGAATACATCCCTATCAAAAACGCGGAAGAAGCGATGAAGTTGATTCGAAGGGTAAAGGCTTCGCCGTCGGATATCGCCATCATCGATCTGCCGCCGCATACGCGGGAAGCGACGGAAGCAGCCCTGATGATGTGCGACCTGTTCGTTATTCCCGTTACGCCTTCGGGAGCCGATTTTATGGCGACGAGAAAAGCGCTTGCTTTGTTGGAGGAAGGGCGTAAAATACGCCAAGGAGCGCCCAAGGCTCTGTTAGTTCCCAGCCGCGTAGACCGGCGCACCTCCTTCGGAAAAGAAGCGGCGAATGCCTTGTTGGGATTCGGCGAACCCGTCAGCGCCGCCGTGGGCCAGCGAAGCGCTTTCGTGGATTGCTTCGGCCTGGCGGATTGGGTGGGAAACGCTTATCCCCATTCGACCGCTTATGAAGAAATTCGAGCCATCGCGGATGCGATCGAGGAGATGATATAATGCCGCGTAGCCACTTAACCGATTTTAGCCAAGCTGTCGACAAAGAAGAAAAAAAGGAATCGGAAGCCAAATCGCCCAAAAAGGAATCGGCGGAATCCGGCTCGCAGGAATCCGAAAAAGCGAAGTATGCGGAAATCGTCTGCGTTGAACCTCCCGGCGCCCGAGAAAAAGAAGCGCGGCGCATCGTGCGCAAAAACATGCTCTGGTCGATGGGCATCAGCATCATCCCCATTCCACTCGTCGATTTCCTCGGCTCCATTGGTTGCCAGGCGCATATGATTAAAGAGTTGTCCGATTACTACCATATTCCTTTTACCAAACATCTAATGAAGAACATCCTCGCTATTCTGCTTGGCGGCGTGGGAACCCTTTATATCGGCCAATTCCTAACCGCCAACGCTTCGCGATTCATCCCATTTGCCGGACGCACGCTCTCATTAGCGGCGTATCCCATCGCCGCCGGCGCGTTGACGTACGCCACGGGAAAAGTGTTCATCGAGCATTTCGAATCCGGCGGCACGATCTTGACGTTCAATCCCAAGAAAGTGCGCGACTATTTTTATAAGGAGTATGAAGAAGGTTTGGAAATCGCCGCCCGCATGAGAGCGATGGGGGCTTCGGTTTAAAAGGCGCCGCCATCTTGTTGCAATTCGGAAGCGAGAAGCGCGTCCACTTCTTCGTCGCTCAGATCGTCGATATTCGCCAAAATTCTCTCCGCCTCTTCGGGGAGAATTTCTTTTTTACCCGCCGTCGAAGCGTCAGATTTTCGGATTGGAGGCTTGTTCTCCGATAAACGCCGCTCGATGCGTTGAGCCAACTCTTCCACGCTATGCCCTTCCATAAATTCGACCATTGGAACATCCGCCGATAAGCTGGCGCGAACGCGGTTTCTCAATTCGACAGCCATGAGAGAATCGAGTCCCATTTGGCTTAAGGAACGGCGCGGATCGAGTTGGGAAAGATCGATGCGCAAAACGGCGGCGGCTTGTTCCCGCAGAAACGCAGCGAGAAGAAGGCGGCGTTCATCCGGCGCGGCATCTTGCAGCTGGGATAAAATTTCTATCGGCGTAGATATCGGTTTCGCGGCGCCTTCGCGTTGACGTTCCTGCTGAAACAGTTCCGAGAGATAAGGCGGCTCCTCGCTGAGATGGAAGAGTTTCATGAAAACAGACCAATCAATGGGCGCAACGCCGATCTGAGCGTATTCGGGATGCAACAAGCATTCTTCTAAAACCTGCAATCCTTGCGAAGGCGATAAGCTGCGAATTCCTTTGCGTTCCAATTGTTCGCCCAATCCCAACCGCGCCGCAACGCCCGTTTCGGACCAGGCACCCCAATTGATAGCTACCGCAGACAATCCCAGTGCGCGGCGGCGCCAGGCCAGGGAGTCGAGAAAAGCGTTGGCCGCCGCATAATTGGCTTGCCCCTGCGCTCCGAATAATGACGCGGCGGAAGAGAAGAGGACGAAGAAATCCAGCGGCGCATTGCGCGTGAGCAGATGCAGATTCCAAGCGCCTTCCACTTTGGGCGCCAACGCCAGGCGAAAACGTTCCCAATTTTGTTCCCGCAAGACGCCATCCGCCACTACGCCTGCGCAATGGATTACTCCGCGCAAGGGCGGCATAGTTTCTTCCAGGCGCCGCAGAGCCATTTCCAACGATTCGAAACGCGAAACATCGCTTTGAATAAATTCCACCTGAGCGCTGGATGCGGTTAGCGCTTTCACCTGCTTGGCGGCGGCGTTATCGCAGGCGCGGCGGCTTAGCAGCAGCAAATGGCGCGCGCCCCGTTCCAACATCCATGAAGCAACGGCTAAACCCAATCCGCCCAAGCCGCCGGTAATCAAGTAAGCGCCATCCTCGCGAAAGCGATAGCGTTCTTCCGGCGTTGCGCGAGGAACATCCAAACGCGTCAGCCGCGCCGCGTAACGCTTTCCGTTGCGATAAGCGATTTGATCTTCTCTCGATTGCGACAGCATCTCTTCCATCAGAAACATTGCCGATTCATCCGCCGCTTGCGGATCGCAATCCACTCGCGCGCATCGGTATTCGGGATACTCCAACGCGATGCTTTTAACCATGCCCCACAAGGGCGCTTGAATCACGCTGGGAACGGTCTCTCCCTCATTAACGAAATGAGCGCCGCCAAACACAAACCATAAGCGCGGCGG
Organism: Candidatus Omnitrophota bacterium; assembly: GCA_040755155.1. NCBI lineage: Bacteria > Pseudomonadati > Candidatus Omnitrophota > Candidatus Omnitrophota bacterium. Next base: position 3,024 of record JBFMBP010000037.1, read on the forward strand.
CGTTGGGAATGCAATTTCTGTTAAGGATTGGACGAGGGTCAATGCGCTGCGGCAGCTTCGCTCCACTGCTTCCGTCAACTCATCGGTCGATGTCGATTCTGAAATACGATCGCCGATGCTCCAAAGATGCGCTATTGCGAGAAGATTTTTATGGGGAATGGAAGAAAATAACCTTCGGTAATCGGCGGCGGATAAGGGATCGATGTGATATTCGTTATCCGAAATCGCATCGAATTTTTCCCCCGGAAACACAAGAAAGCAAACGTCGCCACGCGTTGCGATATACTCGCGCAAGCGCTCTCCTATCCCACAGCGATCGGCGAAAATTAGCCAATGAATCTTGGTTTCTGCTGGCGAGACTGGCGGAAGCGCGCAACGATCGACGAGCCGCCATTCCGGCTTGTAGAACCAATCCCGCTTATCGAAAGACGAAGCGCGCAATATGCCATCCCTCTCTGTGAGTTTGAGTTGCAATCCTTCCATCGACGCGGCGGTTTTCCCATCAGGAGTAAATAGAGAGAGATCGAAAATCGCCGCCTTCGGGTCTTCTCGATCGGCGGAACGCAACTGGGCGCGGCCCCATAACTCGCCGGTCAAAGGACTGAAGAGGAGAAGACGTTCCAAACCTACGGGCAGAAGCATTTTCTCCTCATCCGCTTCCGTGGATAGCGCGCCTAGAACCTGAAAGCAGGCGTCCAATAAGACGGGATGGGCTTGATAGACGGAAGCATCCTTTTTCAAAATATTGGGAAGATTAATGCGGCCAACGCCTTCGTCTTCCCGCCGCCAAAGTTGTTCAAGCGCTTGAAAGCCCGGCCCGAAATCGACGCCTCGCGCGCGGCATCGGCGATAGTATTTCTCGACATCGATCGCTTGCGCCGATTCGCAGCGCAATGCAGTTATATCGTCTAGAGGAGCGGCGCTATCGTCCGGTTCCATTGAACCGGAAGCGTGAAGAGTCGAGATGGGCGCATCGTTCTTTTCATTATTCAAACTGAATATTTGAAAGAGATAGCCATTCGAATTGTTGGGAATTAAAACGAGTTGCAAGACTATTTCTTGATTATCCGGCAAAATCAACGCTTGTTGAAAAACAATATCTTTTATCGCCCAATTGTTATTTTCAAAAACCGCCGCGCCCGCCTCCAAAACCAATGCCAAATAGGCGGAGGCGGGAAATACGGCGGCGTTATAGATTCGATGATGATCCAAATAGAAAGGCGACTGAGGGCTGATGGTAGATTCGAAACGAATCTCCTTGGTTCCCGGCAAAATCATTTTACGGCCCAATAGCGGATTGCCATCGCCGCTGTGCGCGCTATAGGTTACTTTTTTTCGGAAACAGGCTCCCGCCGCGGGAATCCAATACCGGCGACGTTGGAAGGGATAGGTTGGCATGATCTCGCGGCGGCGGGGATAATCGTGGTCGAAAGCGAACCAATCCACGTTGGCGCCATGGACGTACAATTTCGCCAGACTCTCCAACATCGTTTCCCAATCGCTGCGCTCTGGATGCAGGCTGGGCAGCCATAAATTCCCTTCTCCCATACATTCGCGATTAAGGTTGAGTGAATCCAGCTGGGAACCGATTTTCACAAAAGCGTTGCATCCCAGTTTGCGCAGAGTCCGCATTCCATCGTCGAATCGATCTTGTTGCGACGCGTAATGGCGCCAGTAGGCGGGTGAGGAAATTTCATCTCCCGCCAACTCGCCGGTTTGGTTGGAGACGAAATCGATGCGCGGCGGAAATAAGACGGCGGCCTGCGCTTCGTTCTTATTCGAATCCACCCATTCGGCGATTAGTCTTAATCCATCTTCAAGACGGAAAACACCCGCAGCGCAGGCGGCGGCGTACTCGCCTGCGCCCTGCCCTAGCACGGCGCATGGTTCTACACTCCAGGAACGCCATAAGGCGGCCAAGGCGTACTGCAAGGCGAAAAGCGCCGGTTGGGTGTAGGCGGTTTGTTTTTGGATAGATACATCCGCTGAGGAAGAATACAGGATTTCCAATAACGGCTTATCCAAATAAGAACTCAGCGTCTCATCGCATTGTTCGAGAAGGCGGCGGAACGAGAGCGACGTTTCATAAAGCGAGCGTCCTATGCCCGCGCATAAGGCGATATCGCCAGTGAAGAGAAAGGCGATCTTTAGAGGATTGGCGGCTTCTCCATGATGAACATTCGCCTCTTGGCGTCCTTGTAAAAAACCTTCCAGCCCTTCAATTAACTCGGCAGTGGATGAAACGGTTATGGCGAGGCGATGGGCGAATTGGCCGCGTCCGGAATTGGCGCTGAAGCAGATATTTCCAATTTCCAAAGCGGGATCGGTTTCCAAACGAGTTATATAGAGTTGCGCTAGCTGCGCCAATGCTTCATTCGATTGCGCCGAGACCGCGAAGAGATGATGTGGGCGATCTTCGCCGGATGGGATTGGTTCGCACGCCGGTGCTTCTTCCACGACGATGTGCGAGTTGACGCCGCTGAAGCCAAAAGAACTGACGCCGCCGATTCTTTTTCTCGCTCCGCGCAGCCAAGGCGTCGGCTTTTTAGGGACGATTACAGGAAAACCGCTCCAATCGAAACGCGGGTTGTGAGTTTCAAAATGCAGATGCGGCGGGATCTCCTCATGCTGCAAAACGAGAATCAATTTAATCAAACCAGCGATGCCGGAACCCGCCTCTAAGTGGCCGATATTGGTTTTTACTGATCCGATGACTAATGGACGTTCGGGTGACCGGTTTTTCCCGAAAACGGATTTCAATGCATTCAATTCGATGGGATCGCCTAATGAAGTACCTGTACCGTGCGCTTCGATATAATCCACTTCCGATGGATCCACTTTCGCCGCTTCTAATGCCTGGCGCAACAGCATCTCCTGAGCGGGGCCGTTGGGAACCGTGAGACCGCTGCTGGGACCGTCCTCATTGACCGCCGATCCTCGAATCAAGGCGAGAATCGGATCGCCATCCCGCAACGCCTCCGAAAGGCGCTTCAACAAAACCACGCCGCAGCCCTCGCCGCGCACCATGCCGTCGGCGGCGGCGTCGAAGGCGCGGCAATGGCCATTCGGCGACAAAACCTTCGTCTTGGATAAGGCGATCGCCGTCGCTGGCGAGAGAATCAGATTCACGCCGCCTACCAAAGCCATTGCGCATTCGCAATGGGCTAGACTGCGGCATGCTTGATGAAGCGCCGTGAGCGAAGACGAACAGGCGGTATCGATCGCCATGCAGGGACCGTGAAAGCCGAATATATAAGACAAGCGTCCCGCCGCGACGTTGTTGGTGTTGCCGGTGATGTGATAGGCGTCTATGGAATCGAGGCCGCCCGCATTCATGCCGATTTGGGAATAATCGTTCGAAGTAATGCCGATAAACACGCCGATTTGCCGCCCCGGCAGCCGGTTGCGGATCTGCCCTGCGCGCTCAAGGGCTTCCCAACTCACTTCCAACAATAGGCGATGCTGGGGGTCCATGCTTTCCGCTTCGCGGGGCGAGACGCCGAAAAACTGGGGATCGAATTCATCCACCTTGCGCAAGAATCCGCCGCGCCGCGTATTCATCTTTCCCGCCGCATCGGGATTGGGATCGTATAAAACGTCTATGTCCCAGCGGTCGGCGGGGACTTCGGCGATCGCTTCTACGCCATCATGCAACAACCGCCAAAAAGATTCCGGATCGTCGGCGCCGCCGGGAAATCGGCAACTCATGCCGATGACAGCGAGCGGTTCCGATGACGAACGCTCCACCGCTTCCAATTTCGCTTGCATCTGTTCCAGCGCCAGATAGGCGCGCTTCAGCGGCGATAATTCCGTTTTCTTATCGGAAGGATTTTCTATAGTCATAATGAGCGATTCTAAAATCCGAATTTTTCTCGAATGAAGCGGACGGCTTTGCCTACGCCATCCTCCTCGCGCAGGCGCGCTCCGATGGCTTCTGCGCGGCGGCGCATCGTATCATTATTTATGGAAATATTTATGGCTTGCGCCAAATTATTGACAGTCAAATCCTTCAAGGGCAAGGGAGCGGGACCTGCTCCGAGTTTTGGAACCAGTGCGCTCCAAAAAAACTGATCCGTTACGAACGGACAAACTATAGTCGGCTTGCCCGCCATCAATCCCCACGCCATCGTGTTGGCGCCTCCATGATGAACTACCGCTTTCATTCGCGGAAACAGCCAAGCAAAGGGCGCATAATCCATATAATAGATCGAATCGGGAAGATCGCAGGGCTTCACGCCTCCCCATCCGCCGACGAATACGCCGCGTTTACCCACTTGACGCAAAGCCCCTATTGCGATGCGGGTAACTTTTTCAGGATCGATTCCAACCGTGCTTCCGAAGCCGACATAGATGGGAGCGGGACCATCCGCAAGAAACCGTTCCAACGAAGGCGATGGCTGCCAATGGTTCATTGGTTCAAGAAACCAATAACCGCTGGCCAGCGTATCGCAGTTCCAATCTTTGGGAGTGGGCAAAATCTCTTCGCTATAGGAATATAAAATGGGGATGGGACGTCCATCGCGATACAGATAATTCTTGAAGCGGGAAGGAATGGGATATTTCACCGTCTCGCGCAGCCATTGCGCAATGGCAGGATTGCGATTGAACCAGGAAAGACGATAGAGGCAATACGTCAAGCGATTGCCGAAGCCGCCCAAGCCGATGCGGGGCGCGCCAATCAAGGGAAAAGCGCGGGTGGGAGAGAGATTGGGCATGGCGGATGTTATGATGGAAGGAATCGCGAGTTTTTCGGCGATGAAACCGGCGGGAAGAAGTTCGCCGCTATAAATCACTCCCGCCGAGCTTTGCGACGCCTCCCAACAAACATCCAGCATGCGGCGAATAGCGTCTTGAAACCTAGCGTTGAGAGCCTGGCGGCTTTGACGATCGTCCTTTCCGCTTAACGCCGCTTTGCCCAGTTCGGAATGGAAAAAATCTTTCAAACCAAGTTCGTAATAAAGGCTGGGAATGCCGCGCTCTTGGATCAGGGATTCGAACTCTTTATCTGCCGCCAAGCAAACGCCGAATCCCGCTTGCATCAAAGCGAGCGCCAACGCAATGCACGGTTCGACATCGCCCTGCGTTCCATAGGATAGGATCGTAATGGTTTTGTTATTCATTGTTGAAGACGCCGACGGCATTTACGGTTCATATTCTAAGCCGCATATTCAACGGCCTATTCTTTCATTCAAGCGATTCTAATTTTTTGATGAGAAGCGCTTCCGCTTCCGCTTCGGAGAGTTGTTGCAAATCAGAGGCCGAGAAGGGCGATTCTTTTTTTCGTTCAACCTCCATCGGTTCATTCCGAAACGCAATATCCAATTTGTCTTTTATTAAATAATCCGCCAAGGTTTGCAGCGTGGAATGATCGAAGGCCAGCGTTGAGGGCAGAGAGACGCCGAGATCGTTTTCTAAGCGGTTTTTCAGTTCGATGGCTGTTAGCGAGTCCATTCCCATATCGAAGAAACCCCGCTGGGGATCGAGCGTTTTTGACGATTCGATCCCCAACACGGAAGCGAGCGCGTTTTGCAAGTGCGAATTCAATAATTCCCGGCGGCGGCTCAGCGGCGCTTGGCCAATCTGTTCGAGAAGAGTTTCCTTTTTCGCTGTTTTTGTTGATGGGCTGTCTTCTCGGCTTGTTTCCATACGCTCGAACAATAAACGCCGCCCTCTGGCTTCATAGGCGCCTTTAAACAAACGCCAATCGATATCCGCGACGGCGGCGGAGACTATATCCGATTCCATCATGGCTTGCAATGTTGACGCCGAATCGCTGAGCGGCGATGCCGTAACGCCGATACGCGCCAATTCGTCTTGATCATCGGGAGAGAACATGCCGCCGCCTATGATCGGTCCCCAATTGATGCTTTGCGCGGGTAGATTATGGGCGAGGCGATAGTGGGCGAAGGCGTCCAAAAATAGATTCGCCGCCGCGTAATGCCCTTGTCCTTTGGCGCCCCAAAGCGAAACCATCGAGGAATAACATACGAAAAAGTCCAAATCCAAATTCTTCGCATATTGATGAAGCCGCCATGTTCCCGCCGTCTTTGATGCGAACATCCGTTGGATATCGCCGACCTCCATCTCCGCTAATGGACGATATCCGGGGATTCCGGCGGCGTGTACGATTCCCCGCAGTGGCGCCCAGGATTTCAATTGCGCGAAGAGATTTTGCATATCCCGCTCGTTGGAAACATCCGCAGAAATCACAAGAATTTCAACGCCCGCCGCTTGCAAATCCCGCACGGTTTGCCGCGCCGCTTCGCTGGATGAACCTTGACGGCCAACCAACGCCAATCGTCTGGCGCCTTGCGATGCCAGCCAATGCGCCGCCTGCAATCCCAATGCGCCCAGGCCGCCGGTTATCAGATAGGCGCCATCGGCGGAGATGGCGGGACGGCGAACGGCGGAGGGAGGACGGCGAACGAGGCGGGCGGCGTAACGGCGGCTGTTGCGATAAGCGATATGATCCTCGCCATCTGGATCCAGCAGCTCGGCCAGCAGCGTCAACGCATCGGTTGGCAGCGCTGGCGATGGCAAGTCCACTATGCCGCCCCAAAATTCGGGATGCTCCAAGGCTATTGTTTTACCCAAACCCCATTGCGGAGATTGAGCTAAACCGGAGAGACGATCTCCTTCGATAACCGGTTGAGCGGAGCGAGTCGCCAGCCATAGGCGCGGCGGCGGGCTTACCCATAACGATAACGATTGAACCAGACGCAAGACGCATCCCGCATCTTTCACGGTTGCGGCTTGCAAATCCTCGACGGACAAATGGTCCGCATCGGCGTTATCCAAACTCCATAGATAGGCAATGCTGCGCAAAGGGGAAGTATTCTTTTTCAATTCCGACAAAAGGCGGCGATAATCTTCGCGGTTGGCGGGATCGATTCGATAATCCTTTTCGTTTCGGTGTTCGAAGACGGCGCCGGGATAAACGAGGACGCTGTTCTCGCCTTTCTCTTCAATCAGAGCGGCTATCTGTTTCGCCAGTCCTTGCGCATCGGCGAAGAGCAGCCATGTTCCCCGCGCCTTCGCGGCGGGCGCCGCTTTTCCCGGCGCTTGCGCGATGAAGACGGCTTGTTTGGCTAAAACCTCGCATCCCGCCTGCGCGGGAGAGATCGATGCCGGATTGACAAAATCCGATTCACGCAAAAGGTGCAGCCATTGCGCTTCGTTCAATAAAGGATGAAAAGGACGCAAATCGAAATCGGCGAAGCGCCGCCAGCCATCCGTCAATCCCCAAATCAATTCCACCCATGCCTGTTGTGAAGTATTTTCCAATAAGAACAACATGCCGCCGGGCGCCAACGCTTGCTGGATATGGCTTAACGTTTGCCGTAAATCCTTCGTTGCGTGCAAAACGTTGAAAGCGATGACCATGTCGAATGAATGAGGCTCTAGGTTTTGCGATAAGGGCGATCGTTCGGCGTCGAAAACCTGATATCTGATAAATGGATATTCGTGGAATTTTTCCCGCGCCATATTGACGAAGAGCGGCGATAAATCCGTAAAAACATATTCAGTCCGTTCCGGCGGCAGATGAGGGAGCAGATAAGATGTCGTTCCGCCGGTTCCAGCGCCGATTTCCAGAATGCGCCATTTTCGTTCCGGCCGCGATGCGGTCAAGGCCATCGTCAGCGCCTTTTGCAGCAAGGCGTTCATCAACCGGGGGCCGGGCGAATCCCGATAAACGCCATCCAGGTTAGATAAACCTTCTTTGGGAAACAATAATTCCAAAGGATCGCAGCGTCCTTGTAATATCTCGGCCAATCGCGATCCGCAGCGGTCGAGCAAAGATAGTTCGCTCGACGCTGCGGGATATTGCGCCAACAATTCGTAAATCCGCGCATGAGCGTCTGTGATTTTTAGCGGCGAGACGATTTCCCATTCCTCGCCGCGTTTTTGGAAAATATTCTGTTGGGATGCGATTTCCAAAAAACGATTAAAGGACTGCGAATAACAATCGGCGATTCTCAGTTTTTTTCGCTTGTTTTCCGCCGTAAAGCGCTCGCCTATCGTCAAATCCCAATCCAGGCGACGGAATGCGTTTATTATGAAAGGAATGCTGAGGGCTTCGAGTTCCTTTAATACTTTGCCATAGGATACATATTCCGGCTGGCGAAGTTCTTCGGCCAGTGGAGGCAGCAGGCGCTTGGCTATAATCTGCGGCGAAAGAAGGGAAAACGTTGCGCTGCTGATGTGCGGTTTGGCGATCCATTCGATGGCATAAAGTCGATTGGATAAGGGAGACGGCGCGGCGTCCAAAGGAACGCGGTTTGCGCGTTGCGCTGTTTTTACCCAATAGCGCTGGCGTTGGAAAGGATAGGTTGGCAAACGCAGTTTGCGCCGATGGAAACCTTGATCCACTTGCATCCAATTCACAGAAAAACCGTTGGCGTACAATACCCCCAAACTTTCCAGCATCCGCCGCCAATCCGATGCGCCTTGGCGCAGACTGGGTAACCAGAGGCGCTCTTCATCCGGCAAGCATTGGCGGCTCATGCCTAAGAGAACCGGCTTGGGGCCGATTTCGATAAAAACTTTGCATCCCCGCTGGCGCAGCGTTTCCATGCTTTCGGAAAATCGCACCGGCCATCGCGCATGGCGCCGCCAATAGCCGGGCGAGGTTATTTTTTCATCCGTCATTCGACCTGTGAGATTAGAGATCAAATCGATTTGCGGCGAGGAAAATGCGATTTCGGCGGCGATACGTTCGAATTCGTCCAACATCGGTTCTATAAGCGGCGAATGAAAAGCATGAGAAACATTCAACGCTTGCGTCCTGATTCCCTCCGCATTCAATTCGCGACAAACCGGTTCCAACGCTTTCCGTTGTCCCGATAAGACGACGTGAGAGCCATTCAGCGCGGCGATGGATAGTTCATGTGGATAATTGCGAATAACCGCCGTTGCGCGTTCTTCGTCCGTAAAGGCCGCCGCCATAGCGCCGTCGCGGGGCAGCGCTTGCATCAGGCGCCCGCGGGCAGCAATTAGTTTCAATCCTTCCTCCAACGAAAAAACGCCCGCCAGGCAAGCGGCGGCGTATTCTCCCACGCTGTGCCCCATGACGACGGCGGGCGCGATTCCCCACGAGCGCCATAATTCCGCGAGCGCAACTTCCAATGCGAATAGGGTGGGTTGCGCGTAAGCCGTCTCATCGAGAAGCGATGTCGTCTCCGCTTGCGGATAAAGAATAGAAAGCAACGATTTATCCAAATAAGGACGCAGGATTTCATCGCAGCGTTGCAGCGTTCGGCGAAAGAGCAGATGGGTTTCGTATAATTCCCGCCCCATATTTACATATTGTGATCCTTGGCCGGTGAAGAGAAAAGCCGCTTCCAACGGTTCCGATGACGGCGCTTTTCCCTGCGCCGCGCCCGTTGGTTGGCGCCCGGCGTTGAACTCGGCAAGCATCCCCCGCACCTCGGCGGCGTCGGCGGCGATTAGAACGAGCCGATGGGCGAAGTGCGAACGACCGGCGTTGGCCGTAAAACATACGTCGGGAAAACGGGCGCTGGGATGCTCGGACAGATAGTTTTCATAACGAACGGCGGAGGCTTTCAGCGCTTCCTCCGTTTTCGCCGAAAGCGCGAGAAGATGCGCCGGGCGTTCCGCAGATTGCGGTGGTTCTTCCAGCGGCGGCGCTTCTTCCAATACCACATGCGCGTTCGTGCCGCCGAAACCGAAGGAGCTGACTCCCGCCCGGCGAGGGCTGCTAGCGACGGGCCAGGGCGTTTGCGTTGTGGGAATCTTCACCGGTAAGCGATCCCAAGGAATGAGGGGATTGGGCGTATTGAAATGAAGATGCGGTGGAATTTCCCGGCGTTGCAGCGAGAGCGCCGCTTTCATCAATCCCGCAATGCCAGCGGCGGCTTCGAGGTGGCCGATATTCGTTTTTACTGAACTTACAATAAGAGGATTATCCCGGCGGCGCCCATCGCCGAAGACAGCGCCTAACGCTTCCATTTCGATGGGATCGCCGAGAGAGGTGCCTGTGCCATGCGCTTCGACGTAATCTATTTCCTCCGGCTTCACTCCCGCGTCCATCAAGGCTTTGCGGATGACGGCTTGCTGCGCCAAACCGTTGGGAACCGTCAAACCGCTGGTTCGTCCGTCTTGGTTGACGGCGGAACCGCGAATGACGGCATAGATGGAATCGCCATCGGCCAGCGCATCGGACAAGCGCTTAAGCGCGACGACGCCGCAGCCGTCGGATCGGACGAATCCATCGGCAGAGGCGTCGAAAGTCTTGCAGCGTCCGTCTGGCGCCAGCATTTTCGCCCGGCAGTGATTGATAGTAACGGCGGGAGTCAGAATTAGATTCACTCCCGCCGCCAAGGCGCAATCGCATTCCCGGTTTCTTAAACTTTGACTAGCAAAATGAACTGCGACTAGAGACGAGGAACACGCCGTATCCAAAGCGAGGCATGGTCCATGAAAGCCGAGAAAATAGGACAAGCGTCCCGCCGCCACGCTGTGGGCGTTACCCGAACCCATATAGAGATCGTATTCCGCCGGGTCGCGATCCAATAGGAGTTGGGAATAATCGTTGCTGCTGATGCCGACGAAAACGCCCACGGGTTTACCCGCCAAGTTCTCAGGCGCGATTCCTGCGTTTTCCAACGCTTCCCACGCTGTTTCTAGCAAAAACCGTTGCTGGGGATCGAGAGAAATAGTCTCGCGGGGCGATAGGCCGAAAAACTGGGCATCGAATTGGTCGATAACGCGTAAAAAGCCGCCATACCGGGTAACCATTTTTCCCGCCGCGTTGGGATCGGGATCGTAATACGCCTTCGCATCCCAGCGATCCGGCGGAACATCCGTTATGGCGTCGACGCCATTAGCCAGCAGGCGCCAGAAGGATTCGGGATCGTCTGCTCCGCCGGGAAAACGGCAGCCCATGCCGATAATGGCGATAGGCTCCGACTTCAACTTCTTTATGGCGTCCAGTTGGGCTTGCATCTCTTTCAACGCCAGCAGGGCGCGTTTGAGGCGCAAGAGATTATCGTTCGATTCCATTATTCCCACCGTTTATTCTCGATGCCTTTCAATTCCTCGTCGATCAACGCGCCGATTTCGTTGATGGAAAGCTGGTCGATATTGTTCAATGTTTTTTTCTCGGCCTTATCTTCTCTCTGCGCAACCGGCGCCGCTGGGATTCGATCCAAGTCCAACAAATAATCCGTCAAGGATTCTACCGTGGGATAATTGAAAATCGCCGTGGCGGGCAGAGTGCGGCGCAGGGTGGTTTGCAGGCGATGGCGCAATTCCATCGCCGTCAGCGAATCCATGCCCATTTCAAAAAATCCTTGCCGCGAATCTAACGGCTCCTTTGAATCCCATCCCAATACTTTGGCAATGTGATTTCTAATATGCGTTATAAGCAGCGGACGGCGCTTGTTGGCGGGAGTTTTTAGAAAATCGTCCCAAAAATCGGCTTTTTTCTCTTCTTTCAATAACACGGCCGGTCTCAAATCCGCCAAGAACGGCTGAGATGCCGCCGGTTCGGCGATTTGCGCCCAATCGACGGGGACGACTCCCAGCTGAGGCGGGCTATTCGCGAATAGAAACGGCAAGGTTTGTTCGCCCCGTTGCGGCGATAGGGTTCCCACGCCTTTTATCTTAAGCCGGTTCCCTACTCCGCGCCGCGCCGCCGCTCCGACAGCGTCCCACGGCCCCCAATTGACGCTGGTTCCGGGCCATCCTTGCGCCCGGCGATAAGGAGCCAAGGCGTCCAGAAAAGCGTTCGCCGCCGCATGATTGGCCTGGCCGGACGATCCCAACAACGACGCGGCGGACGAATAAAGGACGAAGAAATCCAATGGATGCTCTCGCGTCAATCGATGAAGATTCCAGGCGCCTTGCACTTTGGGGCGCAACACGCTTTCGAAGCGCGGCCAATCCAGATGCAGCAAAACGCCGTCGTCCAATACGCCCGCCGCATGAACTACGCCGCACAATGGACGCCCCGCCGCGCCTATTTGCGCCATCGCTCGTTTTGCTTCGCTATAAATCGATATATCCGCTTGGATGACGGCGATATCCGCGCCCAGCCGTTCCATTTCCCGAATGGATGCTATGGCGTCTTCGCTAGGAGCGCTGCGTCCGATTAAAAAGATATGCCTTGCGCCTTGCGATATCATCCAACGCGCAGTCAATAATCCCAAACCGCCCAATCCACCAGTGATGAGATAGGCGGCGTCTTCATGAAATTTCTTTTGTTTAAATAAAAATAATTCATCCGGCTGAACGCGCTCCAAACGAGCGGCGTATCGAACGCCGCTGCGATAGGCGATCTGGTCTTCAGAATCGCTCCAGGTTATTTCATCATATATAATTCGTGCGCACTTTTGCGGCAAAGCGGGTTCCAAATCGATACAGACTGGCTGCAATTCGCTATGCTCCAAGGCGGCGATTTTGCCCATACCCCATAAAGTGGATTGCGCAAGGCCGGAAAGATCGTCTTGATCGATGGCGGAAACAGCGCCTTGAGACGCCAGCCATAAGGAAGGCGGCTTAGCGAAACCCGCCTTTATTATGGATTGGATAAGAAGAAGAACTCCGCCGCAAATCAATTGCGAAGCGGCGGACAAATTTTCAACGCTCAGAGAATCCGCCTTCGCCGCATCCAATCCCCAAAGAAAGACGACGCCATCGAGCGGGGCGAAAGTGGTCGCATTATTGAAAAGACGCCGATAATCCGAGGATTCGCCGGGATGGATGGAATAATCGCCTTCCGCTGTCTTTTTAAAAGCCGCGCCGGGATAAACGAGGAATCCATCATTTCTATTGGATTGCAGAAGACGTTTTAGTTCGGCGCCCACTCCCTGTTTATCCGAAAAGATAAGCCATTTTTTGCGCTTTGTTTCCTGCATAGCCGGTTTATCTGCCTGAGCGGCGATTACGGCTTGGCGAGAAAGCAATCCCCCCTTTTCCGGCGAGAGGACAATGGGAGAGACTTGGGAAAAACCGGACGACAACAAAATCTCTTGCCACTGAGAGGGCGATATCAATGGATGCGCGGGACGCAGCGCCGTATCTGCGAAGCGGCGCCAGCCGTCCGTCAATCCAAAGATCAAGTCGATAAAGCGTATAGGCGCGGTTCCCTCCAACAAAATCAACATCCCGCCCGGCGCCAATAGATTTCGTACATAGGCCAGCGCTTGCCGCAAATCCTGTACGGCATGCAATACGTTGGCGGCGACGATCAAATCGTATTGATTCGCTTCGAATCCTTGCGATTGGGGATCGCGTTCGATATCCAATACGCGATAGATGAGATAAGAATAAGCCCTGAATTTTTCCCGCGCACGATCGAGAAAATAAGGCGAAATATCCGTAAAGACATACTCTACTCGCCCATCGGGAAGATGAGGCAGAATATAGGATGTCGTTCCCCCGGTTCCGGCGCCGATTTCTAAAATCCGCGCCATGCGGTTTGGGGGCAAATTTTGCAAAGATCGAGTTGCAGCGTCTCCCACAAGGCGGTTCATGATTTGCGCTCCGGGAACATCCTGATACAAGCGAGCCGCCGAGATCGAATCGTCTTCGGGAAATAGGAGTTGCAACGGGTCGCATTCGCCGCGCATGGTCTCGGCCAATTTTCCGCCGCAGCGGTCCAGCAGCGTCCATTCCGTTTCGGTTTGGAGATATTGTTTTACGTATTCAAGATTTATCTTGTGGGGATCGCAATTTTCCAAAGCGGAAATCAATTCCCAGCCGCTTTCAACTCGGCGCAGAATTTTTTCTTCCTCCAATATTTCCAAAAGGCGATGCAGCAAGCGGCGATAGCCTTCAACAACGCCCCATTCCCGCACTAATACATCGACTGTAAAAACCTGGCATACTTCGAATCGCCAGCCTAACTGATGAAAAGCATGAATAACGTAATCCACACTTAAGGATTCGAGCCGGTTCAAGCCCTCCCAATACGAATTCAGTTCCGGCGCAGCGGCCATTTGTTCCAATTGCGAAATCAATACGGGCTGAAGGTCTTGTGGAGCGGGAAGATAATCGAGCAGCTGACTGACGCGGCGCGAGCAGGGGCGCCATGTTGGTTTATAAAACCAATCCATGATCGAAGCCGCCGCCAGTTGCTTTTGATGCTGTTGAACGAGGGCATGTAAAAGTTTCGGCAGGCATTGTTTTTCTTCACGGGAGAAATCGTTCGCCTCTTCCAGTTGGCGAGCTAAAGATTCCGTCTCGCCATTTTGCAATAAATGGAGAATGAGGGTCGGCGCCTTTTCCGTTGTCGAGTTTGGTGCCGAAGGAGTTCGGTTTGTTTCCACCGCCCAATACTTTTTATGCTGCCAGGGATACGTGGGCAAAGAGACGCGGCGGCGCAGATAATCACGGTCGAAGCCGCCCCAGTCGATATCGACGCCTCGAATCCACAATTCCGCCGCGCTTTCCAGCATCCGCCGCCAATCGTCCCCCCCCCGACGCAGGCTGGGCAGCCATGTTCCTGCGTTCTCCGGCAGACATTGGCGGCCCATTCCCAATAACACGGGATTCGGTCCTATTTCGATAAAAATTGTACATCCGCGCCGTTGGAGCGCTTCCATTCCCGCTGCGAATCTCACTGGATGCCGGATATGATTTACCCAATATTCCGGCGCGGCGATGGCTTCATCCGCCAGTTCGCCCGTCAGGTTGGAGATTATAGGAAGGCGGGGTTTGGAATAGATAATAGAGGAAGCGATATGTTTGAATTCCGGAAGAATGGATTCCATAAGCGGCGAATGGAAGGCATGGGAAACATTCAAGCGTTGGCCATTGATTCCCTGCTCTTTCAGTGAAGATAGAATGCGATTCACTACATCGCGCTTACCGGAGACGACAACGCTTTCCGGGCCATTAATGGCGGCTATAGCAACTTCGGGGACGAAGGGTTGAATTGCTTTTTTAATAAGGTCTTCGTTAGCCTTAATTGCAGCCATCTCTCCATCTTGGGGCAAGGATTGCATCAGGCAGGCGCGATGCGCGATCAGGCGCAATCCTTCTTCCAGGTTAAAGACGCCCGCCAAACAAGCGGCGGCGTATTCGCCCACGCTATGCCCAAAAACGGCGGATGGCGTTATGCCCCATGATTTCCACAAATCGGCTAATGCATATTCCAAAGCGAAGAGAGCGGGTTGAGTGTAGGCCGTCTTGTCTAAATCATTCTTTCCATCCTCATTAAAAAGAACATCCAGCAAAGGCCGAGGCAGCAGCGGACGCAGGATTTCATCGCATTTTTCCAACGCCATGCGGAAGAAAGACTGCGTTTCATACAATCCGCGCCCCATGCCAAGGTATTGCGAGCCTTGGCCGGTGAAGAGAAAAGCGATCTTCGGATGAGCCGCAGGATTTACTTGTCCGCTGATTACGCCGCTGGTTTCGTTTTGCTTGGCGAAATGGCTTAATTTCTCTTTTGCCGCCATGGACGATTCCGCTAGAACGCACAATCGATGCGGGAAAGGAGTGCGGCCCGTATTGGCGCTGTAACATACATCGCCGAAGATCAGATCGGAGTGGAGCGTTAAATGTTTCTCATACCGTCCAGCGAGTTGCCTCAACGCCTCGTCCGTCATAGCTGACAAGGCGAGCAAATGCAATGGGCGATCCGAAACCGGCGCGGCCGTTTTCGGCGGCGGAGCGTCTTGCAAAATGACATGCGCATTGGTTCCGCTGGCGCCGAAGGAACTGACTCCGGCAAAACGCTTACCCGGCGTGGAAGGCCAGGGTATGTTTGTTGCGGGAATAGAGATTGGTATTTCGTCCCACGGAATATGAGGATTAGGCTGGCGGAAATGAAGATGGGGCGGAATTGTCCCATGCCGCAAACAAAGAACGGCTTTGATGAATCCCGCGATACCGGCGGCCGATTCCAGATGGCCGATGTTCGTCTTTACGGAACCAACCTGCAATGGGCGTTGGGGCGAACGCCCTTCACGGAAGACCTCCACTAGAGCTTTTACTTCGATGGGATCGCCTAAAACAGTACCCGTTCCGTGAGCCTCAATATAATCGATATCCGCAGGCTTGAGTTTCGCGTTGGCCAAAGCGCGGCGTATCAAAGCCTGTTGCGCCGGACCGTTTGGGACGGTAAAGCCGCCGCTGGGGCCGTCCTGGTTGACCGCCGACCCGCGAATCAAAGCAAGAATCTCGTCCCCATCTGCCTGAGCGTCCGAGAGACGCTTCAAAATCGCCGCGCCGCATCCCTCGCCGCGCCCGTAACCGTCGGCGGCGGCGTCGAAAGTCTTGCAACGGCCATCGGGCGACAACATGCGCGCTTGGGATAGAGCTATGGACGCTTCCGGCGCCAGCACCAGATTCACGCCGCCGGATATCGCCAAGTCGCATTCGCGAAGGCGCAAACTCTGGCAGGCGAGGTGAATCGCCGCCAGCGAAGAGGAACACGCCGTATCCACCGCCAGACTGGGACCCTGCAGCCCTAAAAGAAACGAAAGACGTCCCGCCGCAGCATTCAAAGCATTTCCGGAACCGAAATAGGCGTCGATGTAGGCGAGATCGCCGGATCGGACGAGCAGGCGAGAGTAATCGTTATTGGTGATTCCTATAAATACGCCGGTCGCGCTGCCTGTCAAACAGCGGCGAACAATACCCGCGTTTTCCAGCGCTTCCCATGCCGTTTCCAGCAGAATTCGCTGCTGGGGATCCATCGCCGCCGCTTCGCGGGGCGAGACGCCGAAGAACGCCGCGTCAAATCCGCTAACGTCCTCCAAAAAAGCGCCGCAGCGCGCAACCATTTTTCCTGGGATGCCGTGAACGGGATCGAAACAAGCATCTACATCCCAACGATCGGGAGGGATATCCGTTACGGCGTCGCGGCCATCTAACAAAAGACGCCAAAACGAATCGAGATTGTTTGCGCCGCCTGGAAATCGGCAACCTAGACCAATTATGGCGATTGGCTCCGACCTGGCTTTTTCGGACGCCTCAAGTTTAGACGCCGCTTCATCGAGAGCATTCAAAATCCGTTGCGAATCGGCGGCGACGTTTCTTTCAAATTTGTTCATCTACCGTTTATCCATCGCCCAATCTCAGAAAAAAAATGAGGAGTCATCAGAAGCATTTATTTATTTCCCATAAAAAATCAATTTATATATATACAATCCTTTATGGTTGTTTTCAAAAAAATCCCTTTATGATTTGAAATCAAGCCAGCTTCCCAACTAAAATAACGTATAAAAAATAACGAAAATTTCACTTGGCTGTAAAAATAAAATACGCTATAGTAGCACAATAACATCGGGAAGAGCGTTTTTCAATCTGTTAATCTTAACGAAGATATTCATCCTTTTTCAACGTTACGAATGGGAAAAGGAAACGTTGATCCACAAAGGAAAACGAGGTTTTGTCTTGCCATTTGAAACAAATTGTTTTATTTATAGTCAGATAAAGCGTTAAAAAACGAAATTTATTCCCTTACAGAGGAGGAGTCAAAGATGAGTGCAGCCGCCGCCAAAGAAAAAGAGAAGGAAACCGTAGAAGTTCCCACCGCCGAAGAAGCATTTAACGAACGGTTATGCAAAGCTCGTAAAATCGTACGGAAGAATATGTACTGGTCTATGGGCATCGGCGTCGTCCCCATGCCGCTCGTCGACTTGCTCGGCGTGGCCGGTTTCCAAGCGAAAGCGTTGAAGGAACTTTCCGATCTCTATGGGATTCCCTTTTTCAGCCATACTATTAAAAACATTCTCGCCATGCTGATCAGCGGTTCCGGGACGGTCTACATGGGATATCCGCTCACCCAGATATTTACGCAAGCGATTGGAGGAAGCGCCTTGAAGTCGATCCCGATCGTCGGACAGGTCGTTTCCATCGCTACGGTTCCCATCATCGCGGGAGCGCTTACTTACGCCTTAGGCCAAGTATTCATTCAGCACTTTGAATCGGGTGGAACTTTCCTCTCCTTCAATCCCAAGAAAGTACGCGCTTATTTCCAGGATCAATTCGCCGAAGGCATGAAACTCGCTTCCGAAGCGGCCGGCAGCTGATAGACGATCTCTACATCTTTCAATCCGGCAATTCGATATTTCGCATTTGAACGCAAAAAGAAACAGGGATTCGCTCGAAAGCGTTTCCCTGTTTTTATTACAAACCTATTAACACGGCTCAGACTGACGAGAAATGAGAACCGTCCCCCCCCAAATACATCATTCCTATAATCAAATATTTCAATACGATTTGGAAGTTTTAGACTAACCAATATGTTAAAATTGCGTTAAGATAAACAAAACCTTCTTGTACCGAATGAACGCCCTCGAAAATTCTTGGAAAAGGAAACCATTAAGATAATCCGTTGCTTGGATGGAATCTTCGCCAAGAGTATAGGATTATTTATTTGGGGCCGGAAAAACGCAAATTCATAATAATCAATTGTTGTTTTTCAGAATGAACTGGCGCCAATTACATGTTGGGAAAACCATGAAGGAAATCGATAAAGGATTAGGCGATCTTTCTTCGTCCGAAAAACGAGCGATTTTAGCCCAGCTGCTGCGCAAAAAAGCCAAGACGGCTTCATCGCATTCCCTCACGCCAGGCCAAGAAGCGCTATGGCTATTGCATCAAAGCGCCCCGGAAAGCGCCGCTTATAACGCCGCCTACGCCATACGCATCCGTTCCCCAATCGATGATTCCGCTCTTCGCGGCGCATTTCAATGCTTGCTTTCCCGCCACGATTCTCTGCATTCCACATTTTTTCTTCAGGAAGGAACTCCCGTTCGAATCATTCGGGAACGGCAGGAATTGTTCTTCGAACCAATCGACGTCTCCGGCTGGACGCAGGAACAACTTATCGCGCAGGTTGCGGAGCATTATCAGCAGCCATTCGATTTGGAGCGGGGACCGTTGATGCGCGTCCATTTATTCACGCGCTCAGACCAGGATCATATTCTTTTGCTGGTCATCCATCACATTGCCTGCGACGCCTGGTCGATATGGATTCTTATGCACGAGTTCCGCCAACTCTATCCAGTTTTGCGTTCGGGCAAGAAAGCTGCGCTGCCTCCGTTGGAACGAAACTACGCGGATTTCGTTCAATGGCAGAAAGAGATGACTGATGGACCGGAAGGCGAACGCCAGTGGAATTACTGGAAAAAGCAATTGGCGGGCGAGATTCCGCCGTTGAATTTGCCGACGGATCGGCCTTATTCTCCAACGCCGAATTATGAAGGCGCGACTCATGCTTTTCGGTTATCCGCGGATATCGTTCATCGGCTGTATGAATTAGCTAAAAGCCAAGGGGCGACGCTCTACATGATTCTCCTGGCGGCCTTTCAAGTCTTGCTTCATCGTTATACGGATCAAGACGACATCACCATTGGCTCGCCCGCCAGCGGCCGCAGTCAGCCGGATTTCTCTGGAATCGTGGGATATTTCGTCAATCCCGTTGTTTTACGGGCGAATCTTTCCGGCGATCCTTCCTTCGGGGATTTTCTCAGCCAGACGCGGCGAATCGTTTTGGACGCCCTAGCCCATCAGGATTACTCCTTTCCCAAGATCGTGGAGCGTCTCCATCCCCAACGCGACGCCAGCCATACGCCTATATTTCAAACCATGTTCATTATGCAAAAGCCGCCGCAATCCAGCGAATTCGCCCAACTGCTGACTCCGGGAGAGGCTTGCGTGAATTGGGGCGGCCTTGATTTGCAGCCTTTCGAATTGGCGCAGATGGAGGGTCAATTCGATCTTACGTTGGAAATTCTGGAAAAAGCGGAGATGCGAGAAGCCTTATTCGGCGCCATCAAATATAAAACCGTCTTATTTGACGATTCTACAATTCAGCGCTTGGAAAGGCATTTTCAAAACCTGCTGCGGGAAATCGCCGATCATCCAAAAGCCCGCCTTTCCGAACTGCCGATTCTGACGGAGACGGAAAAAAACAAACTTATCGAATGGAATCATACGCGGAAAGACTATGCGCTGGATCGATGCCTGCATGATTGGGTGGAAGATCAAGCGGCGCGTACTCCAGACGCGGCGGCCGTGATTCTTCTCTCCACCAACGAAATTCTCACTTATGCGCAATTGAACGCCTGCGCCAATCGATTGGCGCATTATCTCCGATCGCTGGGCGTTGGCGCGGAAGCGCTCGTGGGAATCTGCGCCGAACGGTCGCTGGATATGGTCGTAGGGCTTTTAGGCATTCTCAAAGCGGGAGGCGCTTACGTTCCGCTCGATCCCGGCTATCCGGCGGATCGCCTGGCTTTCATGATGAGCGATTGCCAGGCGGCGATCTTATTGAAACAGAAATCGATATCGGCCGAATGGATTCCCGACGGAACGCGAATTGTCCATTTGGATGGCGACGAGGAAGGTTTATCCCATTTTCCCATAGCTAATCCCAGTCATCATACTGTACCGGAAAATCTTGCTTACGTCATATACACTTCCGGCTCAACGGGAAAACCGAAAGGCGCGAAGAATACTCATAAAGGCGTCTGCAATCGGCTGCTATGGATGCAGGAGGCCTATCCTCTCGACGCCACCGACCGCGTTCTGCAAAAGACGCCTTTCAGTTTCGACGTTTCCGTCTGGGAATTTTTCTGGCCTCTCATGACAGGCGCAGGTCTGGTTATGGCTAAGCCGGGCGGACATCAAGACAATGGTTATATTGCCAATATTATACGAGAACAAAAAATTACTACGCTGCATTTCGTCCCTTCCATGCTGCGCGCTTTTTTGGAGCAGCCGAATTTGGAAAACTGCCATTCCTTGCGGCGCGTACTATGCAGCGGCGAAGCGCTGCCTTCCGAATTGGTAAATCTCTTTTATGAAAAACTGCCTTGCGAACTGCACAACTTATACGGCCCTACGGAAGCGGCCATCGATGTCGCATACTATCATTGCCAAAAGAAATGCCGCCAGCGGACGGCGCCTATTGGCCAACCCATCGCCCATACGCAAATCCATATTCTCGATCGCCGACTGCGGCCCGTTCCCATCGGCGTCTCCGGCGAACTGCATATCGGCGGCGTTGGATTGGCGAGAGGGTATTTGAATCGGCCCGATATGACGGCGGAAAAATTCATTCCCGATCCTTTCAGTGAAGAACCAGGCGCAAGACTTTACAAAACCGGCGATTTGACGCGCCGCCTCGCCGATGGAAACATCGAATATCTGGATCGCCTAGATCATCAAGTTAAAATCCGCGGCTTCCGCATCGAAATTGGAGAAATCGAAAGCGTACTTAAGCAATATGATTCTATTCAAGACGCCATCGCCGCTGTACGAACCGAACGTCCTAACGATCCCTATCTCGCCGCCTATTTTGTTTCTCGCGAAACGTTGACCTCCACCGAATTGCGGCGTTTTCTTAAAGAACGTCTGCCCGATTACATGATCCCTTCCGCATTTGTTCCATTGAAAATAATCCCGTTGACGCCCAACGGCAAAGCAGATCGCCGAGCTCTGCCCGCGCCCGAATCGCCGCACGCAGACCAGGCGGCGAATAGCGTCAAACCGCATAGCGAGATGGAACAACTCATCGCCTCGATTTGGCAAAAGCTGCTCCATATCGAAAGCGCGGGCGTGCATGACAATTTTTTCGACATAGGCGGGCATTCTATTCTATTGGGCCAAGTATTGAACGAATTGCAGAAAAAAATTGGGCGCTCGCTGTCGATGGTGGAGATGTTTCAATACCCCACAATTTATTCCTTGGCGAAGCATCTATCTCCTCAAGAATATCCCATCGCTTCCATTATAAAAACTACCCGCGAGCAAAACCAAGACAGCGATATCGCCATCGTCGGACTTTCCTGCCGCTATCCCGGCGCGAAAACCATCGAGGAATTTTGGCGCAATTTGCGCGAGGGCGTAGAATCCATTTCCTTTTTCAGCGACGAGGAACTGCTGTCTTCGGGCGTCGAACCGGAAATTTTTCGGAATCCCAACTATGTTCGCGCCAGCGGCGTCTTGGAAGATATCGAACAATTCGACGCCGCGTTCTTCGGCTATACGCCGCGCGAAGCGGAAATCCTGGACGTTCAGCATCGCCTTTTTTTGGAATGCGCTTGGGAAGCGTTGGAAGATTGCGGCTGCGATCCCGGCGTTTTTCCCGGCGCCATCGGCGTTTACGCCGGAGCGGGGTTGAATACTTACCTATTAAACAATCTCTATCCTCACCGCGAATTGATCCAATCTTTGGGCGGTTATCAACTCATGATCGCCAACGATAAGGACTACCTCGCCGCCCGCGTCTCCTACAAATTAAACCTTAAGGGACCGAGCGTAACGATTCAAACCACTTGCTCCACCTCGCTGGCCGCCGTCCATTTCGCTTGCCAGGCGCTGCGAAATAGCGAGTGCGATATGGCGCTGGCGGGCGGCGTTTCTGTGCGAACGCCGCATAGAACGGGCTATATGCATCAGGAGGGCATGATTCTTTCTCCCGATGGCCATTGCCGCGCTTTCGACGCCCAGGCGCAAGGAACCGTCGGCGGCAACGGCGCCGGAATCGCGGCCTTGAAGCGCTTGGAAGACGCCCTAGCGGACGGCGACCGCATCTACGCCGTCATTAAAGGATCAGTAGTCAATAACGACGGAGCGTTGAAAGCAGGCTTTACCGCTCCAAGCGTTGACGGTCAAGCGGCGGCGATTCGCGCCGCCTTGCAAGACGCCGGAATCGAGGCTGAATCCATCGGTTATATCGAAACTCATGGAACCGGTACCATTCTAGGCGATCCCATCGAAATCGCGGCGCTGCGGCAAGCTTTTGACGCGACGGATTCCCGCAAATGTTTTTGCGCCATCGGTTCGGTTAAAACCAATATCGGGCATTTGGATTGCGCCGCCGGAATTGCAGGACTGACGAAAGCGGCGCTGGCGCTGCATCGCCGGGAGATTCCGCCCAGCTTGCATTTTCATCAGCCCAATCCCCAGATCGATTTCAACAATTGCCCCTTTTATGTCAATACGCAATTATCGCCCTGGGAAGAGGGGCCAACGCCTCGCCGCGCCGGCGTCAGTTCCTTCGGCATCGGCGGGACTAACGTCCACGCCATACTCAAAGAAGCGCCGGAGCCTGCACACGCCAGTCCTTCCCGGCCTTATCATCTTTTATTGCTTTCGGCGAAAACCGAGTCCGCCCTCAGCGCCTCTTCGTCCAATCTGGCCGAGCATTTCGCAGCGCATCCCGAGATCAACATCGCCGATGCGGCCTATACATTGGCATGCGGGCGCAAGACGTTCGCGCATCGGCGGATTGCAGTTTGCTCGTCGGCGCAAGAGGCCGCCGATGCTCTGCGCCAAGATGGATCGAAACAGGTTTTTACATCAACAAAGGAAGCGAAAGAACGTCCCGTCGTCTTTATGTTTTCCGGCCAGGGTTCGCAATACGTCAATATGGCGGCGGAAGTATATCGTTGCGAACCAACATTTCGGGAGCGATTGGATCAATGCGCGGAAATCCTGCGTCCGCAGCTGCATCTCGATCTGCGCGATATTCTTTATCCTAAAAAAAATCCAAACGAGGCGGCGGAGCGCTTGCGGCAAACCGCTATCGCTCAACCCGCTCTCTTCGCGTTGGAATACGCTTTAGCGGAATTGTGGATGTCTTGGGGCGTGAAGCCGAAAGCCGCCATCGGCCATAGCCTCGGCGAATACGCCGCCGCCTGGCTGGCGGGAGTTTTTTCGCTGGAAGACGCTTTGGCTTTGACGGCGGAACGCGGGCGGATGATGCAGGAGCAACCCGGCGGCGCCATGTTAGCAGTTTCACTGCCGGAAAAGGAACTCCAACCTCACCTAAACGGCGATGTCGCCTTGGCCGCCGTTAATGCGCCCAATCTTTGCGTTTTATCCGGTCCCGCCGAGGCGATGGCGGCCTTGCGCATCCGTCTGGAAAAAATCAATGCGCCCTGCCAACCGCTGAATACGTCTCACGCTTTTCACTCGAAAATGATGGATCCCATTCTTGACCGCTTTGCTTTACGCTTTGGATCTATCGCTGTCAATTCGCCGCGAATGCCTTATCTTTCCAATGTCACCGGCCAGTGGATTACGGCGCCGGAGGCGGCGAGTCCGAAGTATTGGAGCCAGCATCTGCGGCGGACAGTGCGTTTTTCCAGCGGCTTGTCCACGCTTTTGCAAGAGCCGGATGTTGCGCTGTTGGAAATCGGGCCGGGAAGAACCTTGGCGTCACTGGCTTTGCGCCATCCGGATTCGAGCGGCGCGCGCGTCATATTAAGTTCGCTGCCGCATCATATAGACCGTCAATCCGACGAGGCGTTCTTGATGACGACGGCAGGACGCTTATGGTTGTCGGGCGTTGCCTTCGATGGGCGAGGTTTTTACCGCAATGAAAAACGGCGCGTCGTTTCTTTGCCATTCTATCCATTCGAACGCCAGCGATACTGGATCGATCCTCCCGCTTTGCAGGAAAATAAGAAACAAGAGTCAATGACTATCCTTGAAAAAAAACCTGATATAGCGGACTGGTTCTATCTTCCATCTTGGAAGCAAACCTTAGCGCCCGAATCTTGCAATTGCGCCCATCAACGGCTTTTGCTTTTCACCGATGAAAATACTATTATGGAATTATTGATAAAACGCTTGCAGGCAAAGGGAGCGGAGGTCATTCGCATAAAAAGCGGAAACAGATTCAACAAGAGCGCCGATGGCGGTTATATTCTCAATCCCGATGTTTGCGGCGATTATGTCGCATTGCTGGACGACCTGATTCGACAGGATATCTTTCCCGATAAAATCGTTCACGCATGGTTAGTGGATAGCGACAAAACCGAAAAAGATTTTTTAAAACTGGGTTTTTATAGTTTGATTTATTTGGCGCAAGCCTTAGGAGAATTAGATATAGATCGGGATATGGAAATCGCCGTTCTCTCCAACAATATGCACGAAATAGGCGGCGAAAGCGCCATTTATCCGCAGAAAGCGGCGGCGCTTGGGCCGGTGAAAGTCATTCCCCAAGAATATCCCCGCATCCGATGCCGCAGCGTGGATATGCTTCTTCCCTCATCCGGCGATTGGCGCGAGAAAGAACTCGCCGATCGAATCGCCGCCGAAATTATTTCCAATTCCAATGATCGAATCGCCGCCTATAGAAACCATCATCGGTGGATTGCTTCTTACGAACCAGTGCACCTACCCGCCGTTGAAGGCAAAACGCGGCTGCGGCATGAAGGCGTCTATCTCATTACCGGCGGACTGGGCGGCTTGGGACTTGCGATAGCGGAACATTTGGCGACTACGCAACAAGCCAAGTTGATCCTGATAGGACGCTCGGAGTTTCCATCTCGGGAAACATGGCGCCAATGGCTGGCGGAGCATAACGAGAACGATGGGATCAGCCGAAAAATCCGGCGACTGCAAACTATGGAAGATGTGGGAGCGAAAATTCTTATTCTCCGCGCCGATGCAGGCAATGCGCAACAAATGGCGGAAGCCATTAGACAGGCGAAGGCCGCATTCGGTCCTATTCACGGCGTCTTTCACGCCGCTGGCGTCCCCTCGGGCGGAATGATCCAACGCCGGACGCGGGAAGCGATGGCCAAAGTTCTGGCGCCTAAAATAGAAGGAACGGCGATTCTGGCCGATCTATTCAAAAACGACGATTTGGATTTTCTCGTCCTCTTCTCGTCGGTAACGGCGATCTTGGAAGAATTCGGCCAAGCGGATTACTGCGCAGCGAACGCCTTCATGGACGCCTTCGCCAGCCAATTTCCTCACGCCGTTTCCATTAACTGGGATACTTGGCGGGAGGCGGGTATGGCGCAAAACGCTTTCCTGCCCCAGGAACTGCGCGCCGCCCACGCCGAGCGATTAAAAATGGGGATATTTCCTCATGAAGGCATCGACGCCTTGGATCGCATCCTCGCCAGCGGCCTGCCGCGCGCTATCGTTTCCACCTGCGATTTTGAAAGCCGGATGAGACAGTACTATTCCGCTGCGATTAAGGAGAAAGCCGTCATAACGTCAGCCCATGCGCGGCCTTCCATGAGCCAACCTTATGCGCCGCCGGGAAACGAAATCGAGCAAACGCTATGCGGCATTTGGAAAGAATTGTTGGGCATCGACGGCGTGGGCGTTCATGACGATTTTTTCGAATTGGGCGGACATTCCTTACTGGCCAGTCAAGCCCTCTCGCGGATGCGCCAAGCTTTTGGAGTCCGCATCCCCTTGAATGTATTTTTTACCCATCCCACCATCGCTCAACTGTCGCAACAAATAATCGTTCAACAAGCCGAGCAGATGGATTCCGATATTCTGGAACAAATTCTCAGCGAAGTTGAAGAAACTCCGGTTGACCCAATCAAGCAACAGGCATTGGCAGATGAATAAGGTTATGAGGTTTCGGAGGGTTATTTCTTGAACAAATTCGCCAAACGCATCGCCAATCTTTCACCGGAACAGCAAAAACTACTGATCCGGAAATTGCAGGAAAAGCGCCTCCCGCAGGCGGCGGAAAGCGGAAAGGAAATCGTTCCTCAAACCAGGGAAGGAAATCTTCCCGTCTCTTTCGCCCAGCAACGCTTATGGTTTTTGGATCAATTGGAGGGCGGCGGCGCCCATTACAACGAATTCGGCTGCTACGTCATTCAAGGCAAAATAAATATTGACGCCTTAAAGCAAAGCCTGTCAGCCATCGCCGCCCGTCATGAAATTCTACGAACCGTTTTCCCATCCTCCAACGGCGCCCCTACGCAAGCGATTCATCCTGCGGCGTCGATCGATTTGCCTATCGAAGACCTTCGAACAATTCCGTCAAGCGAACAAAACGCGGAAATCCAGCGCCAGGCGCGGGAAGAGCGGCGCCGTCCTTTCGATCTGGCTCGCGGTCCGCTATGGCGCGTCAAACTGTTATGGGTAGGAGATGAATCTTACATCCTATTCATCGCGGTGCATCACATCGTCTTCGACCGCTGGTCGGCGGGGATATTTTCCCGCGAACTATTAGCTTGTTATGAAGCATTCTCGCAAAACCTCGCTCCATCGCTGCCTAGCCTTTCCATCCAATACGCCGACTTCACCGTTTGGCAGCGCCAAAATATGCAGGGAGAATTATTAGAATCGCATCTGAATTATTGGAAACAAATCCTAACCGATGCTCCGCTGCCATTGGTATTGCCTTGCGATAAGCCGCGTCCGCTCAAGCAAACCTTTGATGGATGCAATGTCCGATTTCATTGCTCATCCATCCTGACGAAAAAAATCAAATCCCTCTGCCAACAATCGGGAACGACTTTGTTCATGACGGCGGCGGCGGCTTATGCGCTTTTGCTTTCCCGCTATAGCGGCCAGGAGGATATCGTCATCGGCGCGGCTATCGCCAACCGCAGCTGCCGCGAACTTGAATCTCTGATTGGATTCTTCGTCAATACTCTGCCTTTGCGATTATCATTGAATGGCGTTCGTACTTTTTCCGAGTTATTGGCGCGGGTGAAAAAGATGGCGCTGGAGGCTTTCGATCATCAGGATTTGCCCTTCGACAAATTGGTGGAAGAGTTGCAGCCGCAGCGGGACGCCAGCCGCAGCGCTATTTTTCAAGCCATGCTCATCTTCCAAAATGCGCCGGAATCGGACGTAAAACCACATGGCATGAAATGGAGCCAGATCGAATTCGACGACGAACCGGTGCGCACCGATTTGGATTTATATCTATGGGAAGAGGACGAACATCTCTGCGGCTCGTTTCGCTACAACATCGATCTTTTCGAAAACGAAACCATCATTCGCATGAAAGAGCGTTTCCAACGCTTGTTGGAAAACGCCGCCGAACATCCCGGCGCCGAACTGGACGATTTACTATTCGATAACGCAGGCGAACCGCTAGGTCTGCCGCTTATTGCCCAATCGGCGGACAGCGGGGTTAACAGGAGACGCAAACAAGCGCCGCTATCTTATCACCAACAGCGAATATGGTTCATCGATCATTTCGAAACCGGCAACGTCTACGCCAGCCACCCCATCTATCATAACATTCCGCTGCTATTGCATTTTGACGGAATCGTCGATGGCGAGGCATTGGAACAGAGCCTTAAGGACATCATTCTTCGCCATGCGGTATTGCGCATTCGCCTGCATGAGGATAACGAAAGAACCGTTCAAGCGGCGGATTCATGCGATTTCAAGTTAACAACAATACGACTCGATAACGCATCCATAGCCGATGCGAATTCATTGGCGCTGCGAGAGTCGCAAGAAGCTTTCGATCTCAATCAAGAGATTCCCATCCGTGCGGCGTGGCTGCGAATGAGCGATGAAGAATCATTGTTGGTTGTAACGGCGCATCATATCGCGGTGGACAAGAAAACGCTGCGCCTTATCGCGGAAGAATTGAGCGAAATCTACAACGCCCGCCTGGCGAAGCGCGATCTATCGCTACCCCGCGCCGCCATCGATTATCTCGATTATGCGCAATGGCAAAGCCAATTCGCTGCGAAGGATTTCGAACCGTTTCTCTTTTATTGGAAATGGCAGCTGAGAAGAAAAATTCAAGCGCTTGAACTGCCGATGCAGCGGCCGCGTCCAGCGGTTCATACTTATACGCCCGCCCGTTGCTTTTTCACAGTACATCCGAAGCTGCATCAACGCATCGAGGCGCTGGCAACGAAGGAAAGATCTTCCGCTTACGCCGCAACGCTGACCGCCTTTCTCGTCTTGCTGCATCGCTATGCTAACCAAGACGAAATCACCGTAGGCGTTAACTACTCCTGCCGCAATTCGGAAATTGCCCACGCCGCCGGCCCTTTCGACAATCTCTTACCGCTGCGCAACGATCTAGGCGGCAATCCCTCCTTTCAATCGCTGCTGCGCCAGACGACGAAAATATTACATCAGGCGCTTGCATTCGGCGAAATGCCGTTCGATAAGTTGGTGTTGGAGTTGAAGCCGGAAAACAATATGAGCCGCACGGCGCTCTTCGACGTTCTCTTTCAATTCGATGAAGAGAATCTCCCGGTTTTGTATATAGGCGGCGCAACGGCGCAAATCGTCGAGACCAATCTAGGTTGGGGTAAATACGATTTCAATTTGTTTATATATAAAGAAAATGAAGGCTATTCGGGAATCATTACGTTTAACAGCGATTATTACGATAACGGCTTCATCGAACAAATAGCGCGACATTACCAAGCCATCCTCGAAGCGGCTGCCAGCGATCCCGCCCAAAAAATCGACGATATTATTCTGCTCGACGAAGCGGAACATCGACAACAATTGGAAGTTTGGAACGCCGCGCAAGCGTCTTATCCCAAAGACAAAACCTTGCATGGACTCTTCGAAGAGCAAGCGGCGCGTACTCCCGACCGCATCGCCATCGTTGAGGGAAATCAAGCCTGGACTTACCGCGAACTCGACGCCAGCGCCAACCGCTTGGCTCATTATCTGCGCAAGTTTGGCGTTGGTACGGACGATCTCGTCGCCCTATGCTTGAATCGTTCGCAGGACGCCGTCGCCGCCATGTTGGCCGTGTTGAAGGCTGGAGGAGCTTACTTTCCCTTAGATCCCGCCCATCCGCAAGAACGCCTGCGCTTCATGCTGCAAGACGCGGGCGCGCAATTTCTCATCACAACGCAATCGTTGAGCGACGTGATTACGGATACTATTTCCCATCGCATTCTTCTGGACGCCGACAGCGAAAAAATCGCCGCCCAATCCTCAACGCCGCCTGCCAATCTTACTCAACCGCATCATCTTGCTTATTGCATTTACACCTCCGGCTCTACGGGTAAGCCGAAAGGCGTTTTATTAGAACATCGCAACATCGTGCGGTTGATGAAAAACGATAAATTCCTCTTCAATTTCAATGCCGATGACGTTTGGGCTTTATTTCATTCCTATTGCTTCGATTTTTCCGTATGGGAAATGTATGGCGCGCTTCTTTACGGCGGCAAACTCGTCATCGTTCCTAAAGAGACGGCTCAAGATCCCGCTCTCTTTCTCGATCTGCTCGTGCGCGAGCGCGTTACGATCTTGAATCAAACGCCAAGCGCCTTCTATCATCTGGCGCAGGAAGCGTTAGAACGCGGTTGCCCTGACCTCGCTTTACGCTGCGTCATCTTTGGAGGCGAGGCGCTTCATCCCATCCAACTGAAAAAATGGCGCGAAGCCTATCCCGCCGTGAATCTCGTCAACATGTACGGCATCACCGAAACCACGGTGCACGTTACGTACAAAGAAATTACGGAAAAGGAGATTGCGGCGGACGAGAGCAATATTGGCGTTCCTATTCCCACGACGACCGCGTATGTTATGGATTCCCGGCAACGCCTCTTACCCGTTGGCGTTCCGGGCGAGTTGTGCGTCGGCGGAGAGGGCGTCGGGCGCGGGTATTTGCGCCGGGACGATTTGTCACGCGAAAAATTCATCGCCAATCCCTACAAACCGCAGGAGCGACTTTATCGTTCTGGCGACCTGGCCAAATGGCTTCCTAACGGCGAATTGGTTTATCATGGCCGGATCGACGACCAGGTTCAAATCCGGGGTTTTCGCGTGGAGCTGGGCGAAATCCGCAGCCAGTTGCTCCAACATCCCGCCGTTTCCGAAGCAGAAATCGCTACTCGAAAAGATCGGTTCGAATCGCTGGAACTGATCGCTTATATCGTTCCCTCCGCCGCCATCGCCGCCGCCGATTTACGCCAACATTTGGCGCGCGCGCTTCCCGATTATATGATCCCGTCGGTTTTCGTAACGCTCAAAGCCATGCCGCTGACTTCCAACGGCAAAGTAGATCGGCGCGCCTTGCCCGAACCGCAAGCGTCATCCATCGGCGGAGAAGAAGCGTTTTCGATTCCCAAAACTCCAACGCAAGAAATCCTCGCAACCATTTGGGCCGAAGTATTGCGGATGGATCGCGTTGGCCTTCACGACAATTTTTTCGATTTGGGCGGACATTCTTTATTGGCCACGCAAGTCGTCTCCCGCTTGCGCCGCGCCTTCGCTATCGAGTTGCCCGTCATCCGTCTTTTCGATTCGCCAACGATCGCCCAATTAAGCGAACATATCGCCGCCGCGCGCCTCAGCCATTCACTTCAGACGCCTCCCTTGCAACCTTGCGCTAAAATGGAAAGTCTTCCTCTTTCCTTCTCTCAAGAACGATTACGGTTTTTGGATCAATTGGAGGGCCGCCGCGACGTATACAACATTACGGCGGCTTTGCGAATCGAAGGGCCGCTTGATGCGGACATCATGCTGCGCTGCATTAATGAGATCGTTCGGCGGCATGAAATTTTGAGAACTGCATTTCCCAATATCAATGGCAGACCGTCGCAGGTCATCGCGGCCAGCCTTGACTTGCCGCTGCCTATAATCGATCTGCGCCATAAACCAAAAGAAGAACGCGCCGCCGAAGTGCAGCGAATCATCAATGAAGAAGCGCAGCATACTTTCGATTTGACAAAAGTTCCATTGCTGTGGCTGGTTCTGCTTCAAGTCGATTTTCATGAATTCATCATCGTCATGACCGCGCATCATATCGTTTTCGACGGCTGGTCTGCGGGTGTTTTTATTAAAGAATTTTCGGTTTTTTATCGATCATTTCTCGAAGGCGTTCCCGCCGCGCCGCCGCCACTTTCCATCCAATACGCCGATTATACGCTATGGCAGCGCCAATGGCTGGCGGGCGTAGCTTTGCAACAACTAACTGATTATTGGCGGAAGCGGCTGCGGGGCGCTCCTGCGCTGCTGGAATTGCCTTGCGATCGTCCCCGGCCTGCGGTGAAGACGTTTCAAGGACGGACGCTTTATTTTTCCATCGATAGCGATCTTACGCAAAAATTGAAATCCTTGAGCCGCCATTCGGGCGCGACATTATTTATGACTCTGTTGTCTGGTTATGGCGTTTTGCTTCATCGCTACAGCCATCAGGACGACATCGTCATCGGAACGCCAGTCGCCAACCGCAATCGTCAAGAGTTGGAACCATTGATTGGCTTCTTCGTCAATACGT
Source organism: Candidatus Omnitrophota bacterium (assembly GCA_040755155.1). Lineage (NCBI taxonomy): Bacteria > Pseudomonadati > Candidatus Omnitrophota > Candidatus Omnitrophota bacterium. The sequence goes on from JBFMBP010000037.1 coordinate 34,939, forward strand.
TGGCTCTGCGCTTGGATTTTGCGGGGAATCCCTCCTTCTCGGATTTGTTGGAACAAACGCGCCGCGCCGCGCTTGATGCTTACGACCATCAAGATATTCCCTTCGAGCAGCTGGTGGAAGCATTGCATCCGGAACGCAATCTAAGCCATACGCCCATCTTTCAAGCCGCATTGGCATTGCAAAATGCTCCCTTGGAGAAACTGGAACTGCCGGGGCTGCGCTTCGAACCATTACTAGTGGATAACGAAACGGCGAAATTCGATTTAAGTTTATTGATGGAAGAAGCGGATGGAGGATTGAACGCCGTTTTGGAATACAGCGCCGATCTATTCGACGAATCGACTATGATCCGCTTCGCAGGCCATTTCAAAACGATCCTGCAAGCCGTTGCCGATAATCCCCAACAACGCCTATCCGATATCCCGCTGTTAACGAACGATGAGCAGCTTCAACTTATCGAATGGAATAAAACGAAAAGCGCCTATCCCCGCGATGTTTCCATTCATCGTCTTTTCGAAGAACAAGCGGCGCTTCGTCCTGACGCCATCGCTGTTGAATATGGAAAGGATAAGATTGCTTACCGGGAATTGAATGCTCGTTCGAATCAATTGGCGCAGCGCTTGATCGTTGAAGGCGTTGTTCCTGGAACTATGGTTGTCCTTTTCGCCGAACGTTCTCTGGAAATGATTGTAGGGATGCTGGGCATACTTAAAGCGGGCGGCGTCTATGTTCCTTTGGATACCGCCTATCCTCAAGAGCGATTGGAATTCATGGCGAAAGACTGCCAGGCGCCGATCTTATTGACGCAAAGCTGTTTGCAAAACTGTTTGCCGCAACATCAAGGAACCATCCTTCGCCTCGATGCGGATTGGGACAATATCTCAAAAGAAAACGGCGAGAATCTCAGCGTCGACGTTTCCGGAGAACATCCCGCCTATGTCATCTACACATCGGGATCGACCGGCGAACCCAAAGGCATCGTCATTCCCCACCGCGCCGTCAATCGATTAGTCGTTAATTCCGATTACATTCGACTCGAAACGGTGGACGCCGTCGCCCAGGCTTCCAACGCCTCCTTCGACGCCGCCACCTTTGAAATTTGGGGAGCGCTGCTCAACGGCGCCCGCTTGGTTATTGTCGAACGCGACATCGCTCTTTCTCCGCGAGAATTCGCCGCATGCTTGCAGCAGCATGAAATCACCACGTTGTTTCTGACAACGGCGCTATTCAACCAAATCGCCCGCGAAGCTTCGGACGCTTTTCGGGGATTGAATCACTTGCTTTTCGGCGGCGAGGCGGTCGATCCGCAATGGGCGCGGCGGATTTTAGCGAATGGAGCGCCGAGACGCTTGCTTCACGTCTATGGCCCCACGGAAAATACTACCTTCTCATCATGGCATTTAATTAAGCAAGTTCCCGAAGACGCCGTTACGATCCCCATCGGCGGCCCCATCGCCAATACCCAGATTTATGTTTTGGATCGATATCTGCAAACGGTTCCCGTCGGCGTTCCCGGCGAGTTGTGTCTTTGCGGCGACGGCCTTGCTCTCGGTTATCTCAACCGGCCGGATTTGACGGCGGAGAAATTCATCCCCAATCCCTTCCAGAACGATCCTGATTCGAGGCTCTATAAAACAGGCGACTTGGTTCGCCGCCTTCCGGACGGCGCCATCGAATTTTTAGGACGAACCGATTATCAAGTAAAAATACGCGGCTTCCGCGTCGAACTGGGAGAAATAGAAAGCGCGCTTGACGGGCATCCCGCCGTCCAGGAATCGGTGGTTCTCTATCGGGACGAACGCCTCGCCGCCTACCTGGTTTTTGGTCCTGATGCAGCCATTCCCATCAAAGAAATTATCCGTTATCTGGAACGCCGATTGCCGGAATATATGATCCCATCGTTCTTCACAGCAATGGATGCGTTTCCGCTTAATGAAAATGGGAAAATCGACCGCCGCCAATTGCCCGAACCGGAACGCATTGCTTCTGATGACGCTTATGCGCCGCCTCGTACGCCAACGGAAGAAATTCTCGCTGGAATCTGGGCCAAAATCCTGCGATTGGACAGCATCGGGATTTACGATAATTTTTTCGCTTTGGGCGGACATTCCTTATTGGCTACGCAAACCGTTTCCCGCATCCGCGAAGCCTTCGCCGTCGAATTGCCATTGCGCCATTTGTTTCAGTCGCCCACTATTGCGGGTTTGGCGGAGTACATCGAAATGGCGCGGCGCGAGGGACAAAGTCAACCACCCCCCATCGAACCCATTCCCAAAGATAACAATCCTGCCCTCTCCTTCGCGCAAGAACGTTTGTGGTTTCTCGATCAGCTGGAGCCGGGCAATCCTTTTTATAACGTCTCGATCGCATTGCGCCTTACTGGCCCGCTGCGCATTGACGCTTTGGAAAAAGGATTAAACGAAATCGTCCGTCGCCACGAATCCTTGCGCACGTTTTTTAAGTCCATCAGCGGTAAACCCGTACAAATCATTGCGCCATCCATAAAAATATCCTTGCCTCTCATCGATCTAACTTCCTCTCCCGAATCTCAGCGAATGAACGAGGCTCATAGGCTCATCGCCGAGGAAGCGCGCCTTCCCTTCGATCTCTCTCAAAGCCCCTTGCTGCGCGCATCGCTGCTGCGGCTGCATGACGAGGATCACATCCTGCGACTGACTATGCACCATATCGTTTCCGACGGCTGGTCGTTGGGCATACTCATCCAAGAACTAGCCCCTCTCTACACAGCTAATAGGCAAGGCGATAACATAAAGCTTGCAGAACCGCCGATTCAATACGCCGACTTCGCCGCCTGGCAGCGCCATTGGCTCAGCGGCGAAAGGTTGGAAAAGCAAATCCGTTATTGGAAAGAGAAATTGGCGGGAGCGCCGCCTTCGTTAGAACTGCCCGCCGACCGGCCGCATCCGCCCGCGCAAACCTTCCAAGGCGGCAGCGTGAAATTCGAAATCGGCGCCAACGGCGCGAAGCAATTGCGAAGTTTGAGCCAGCAGTCCGAAGCCACCCTGTTCATGACGCTGCTCTCCGCCTTCGCCGTTTTGCTTTATCGTTATAGCGGCCAAGAAGACATCGTCATCGGCTCCCCTATCGCCAATCGCACTCGCGGCGAAATCGAATCCTTGATTGGCTTTTTCGTCAATACGCTGGCGCTGCGCATTGAGTTGCCAGGCAATCCAACGTTCAACGAACTATTGCAGCAAGTTCGCCAATCGGCGTTGGACGCTTACGCCCATCAAGACCTGCCGTTCGAAAAGCTCGTCGATGAATTGCAAGTGGAGCGCGACTTGAGCCTCAATCCAATATTTCAGGTCATGTTCGCTTTGCAGAATGCGCCTATGCCAATGTTGGAATTGCCGGAGTTGAACATCAGCCTGGTCGAGACGAAAAGAGTTACCGCCTTGTTCGATCTCGTGCTCGATATGTGGGAAACGGACGATTCGTTGACGGGAGTATTGGAATATAACAGCGATATATTCGACGAATCCACCATTCAGCGATTAGCAGGTCATTTCCAAATCCTACTCGCGGCGCTAGCTGCCAATCCCGATTTGCGCCTGAACGATGCGCCGCTGCTTGCCCTGGAGGAAGAGAAGCAATTGCTGTCGATGGGAAACGGCCCCCGCATTACATATCCTATCCATAAAACGATTCACGAACTCTTCGAAGAACAGGCGCAGAAAGGGCCGCAGCGTATCGCCGCCGTTCATAACAGCGCAACTATTACCTACGCCGAACTTAACGCCAAAGCTAACCGAATCGCCCATCGCCTGCGCCGCCTGGGGCTTCGGCGCAACGAATTCGCAGCCATCCTCGATCAACGCGGCATCGATTTTCTCGCTTCTATGCTGGGCGTTCTCAAAGCGGGCGGCGCGTTTTTGCCCATCGATCCCGGCTATCCGCAGGATCGCGTGAATTACATGGCGTCGAACAGCAGCTCTCGCTTTCTCATTACGCGATCTTCAATATTCAATATATTCTCTCTTAATGAAAATGATGATTTACAGCATATTCTGCGGCTTGATGAAGATAATTTGGAAACAGAACCAATAACTAATCCCAATTGCATTAATGACAGCGGCGACCGCGCCTATATGCTCTATACCTCCGGTTCTACCGGCTTGCCAAAAGGCGCGATCGTTCGGCATAACGGCGCGGTCAATCATATCTTCGCCGAATTCGATCTCTTGCAATTCCATCGTGATTCCGCCTTTTTGCAAAGCGCTCCATCGTCGTCAGACATTTCCGTCTGGCAATTTCTGGCGCCCAGCCTCATTGGCGGACGAACGATCATCGCCGATTTCGAAACCGTTTGCGATGCGGCGCGGCTTTTCCAAACCATCCGCTCGCAGCGCATCACGCTCATCGAACTTGTGCCGGTCGTCATGAAGGCGCTGCTGGATTATGTCCGCGCTCTGCCGCCGGACGAACGTTCTTTGCCCCAGCTGGAATGGGCAATGGCGACGGGAGAAACCGTTCCCGTCTCTCTCGCGAACGATTGGCTAGAATGCTATCCCCATATCAAACTAGTCAACGCCTACGGCCCTACGGAAGCCGCCGACGATATTTGTCAATTTGTTATCGATAAGCCGTTACCGCCAGACCGGCGCGGAGTTCCCATCGGCAATCCCATATCGAATCTGACGCTCTACGTTCTCGACCGCCATATGAAACTGACGCCTATCGGCGTTCCAGGCGAAATCTGCGTTTCTGGCGTCGGAGTGGGTGAAGGCTATTGGAACGACGAGGCCAAAACGCGCGCCGTTTTCGTCCCTAATCCCTACGCGGACGAAGGACGCGGCGAAACGTTATACCGCACCGGCGATATCGGCTTTTGGCCGGCAGACGGCGCGTTGGAATGCCTGGGCCGGGTGGACGATCAAATCAAACTGCGCGGTTTCCGCATCGAATTGGGCGAAATCGAAGGCGCGCTGCGCCAGCATCCCGCCGTCGGCGAGGCCGCCGTTATTCTGCGCGAAGACGCGCCGGGAGATAAACGCCTAGCGGCTTATATCGTCCCCAACGCCGCTTCTGCGCCCGCGCAACAATACATGCTGGAACTACAAGGCGAGCAAATCGATCTTTGGCAAAACCTGCATGACGATAGTTATACCCAATCGCTGACGCATGGCGACGAAACCTTCAACGTCATCGGCTGGGACAGCAACTACGACGGCGCCCCGCTGCCAGAAGCCGACATGCGCGAGTACGTCGATTTTACGGTTCAACGCATTCTCACACTTAATCCGCGCCGCGCATTGGAAATCGGCTGCGGAACCGGACTCATCATGTTCCCGCTGTTGCCCCATTGCCAATCCTATCGGGGAACCGATTTGTCGCAGACGGCTATCGAACGCTTGCGTCCATTGCAGTCTTCGCCGGATTGGCAGCGAAAAATCAAAGGACTTAGCGCAGCGATTTTGGAACGAAGAAAGGCAGACGATTTCAGCGGCATTGAGCCGGGATTTTACGACATTGCGTTGCTGCCTTCCGTGATTCAATATTTTCCCAGCGTCGATTATCTTCTTGACGTATTGGAAGGATTAATCGGAATCCTGCAACCTTGCGGAAGCATTTTCCTTGGAGATGTCCGCAGTTTGCCTTTGCTCAAAACCTTTTATGCTTCCGTACAATTTTTCAAGGCCGACGATTCCCTCGCTTCGGCGGAACTGGCGGAGCGTATTCGGCGTCAGATGGCGATAGAGCAGGAAATGGCCGTCGATCCCGCTTTTTTCTATGCGTTGCAGCATCGTTTCTCGCAAATTTCTCACGTGGATATTCTGCCCAAGCGCGGATTCCATCACAACGAAATGACTCGCTTTCGCTACGACGTTGTCATTCGGCTGGGACAGGAAGCAGAAGATATCCTCTCAACCGATTGGCGCAATTGGACGCAAAAATCTTTATCCATAGCCGAAATCCGCAGCATTATGGAAGACGAACGGCCGGAGAGTTTCGGTTTGCGCTCCATCGCCAATCGCCGCGTCTGGGAAGAGAACCAAATCCTGCATTGGCTCGCCGCCAAGGATTTCTATGCCAGCGTAGGCGAAATGCGGTCGGCTTTGCGGCGCCTTCAACCTGCCGGCCTGGAACCGGAAGAATTGTGGAATCTGGAAAAGGATTTGCCTTATTACGTTGATATCCGCATGGCTCAATCCGCAATGGATGGACGTTTTGACGCATTATTCACGCGCCGCCGCGATGGCCAAAAAAGACTGCGCCTATCATTTGTCGATCGCAGCGAAGCCAAACCGTGGAACCAATACGCCAATAATCCTTTGCATGAAAAACTGGCGCGCAAGCTGACGCCGCTTCTGCGCGAGTTCCTCAAAGATAAAACGCCTCATTATATGGTTCCTTCCGATTTCGTTTTTCTTCGCAATATGCCCTTGACGCCAGCGGGCAAGATCGACCGCCAGGCGCTGCCTAGGCCGGATTCCTCCCAACGCCTGGCCGTAGGCGAATACCGCGCGCCCATTACTTGCAAGGAAAAAATTCTCGCCGAAATATGGAAAGAGGTTTTAGGAATCGATCAGGTTGGAATCGATCATAATTTTTTTGAACTCGGCGGACACAGTTTGAAGGCGACGCAGATAGTCAGCCGGATTCATCGCGATTTGAATGTGGAAATATCGCTTAGGGATATTTTCAATCATCCAACGATTGCAGAGTTAGTTGAAAAGATCGGCGGCCAAACAGCCAGCGCTTTTCAAACGATTGAAAAAACGCCGGATGCGGCGGATTATCCGCTCTCCCACGGCCAACGCCGTCTGTGGATGCTGGCGCAGATGGATGGCGGCTCCGCCGCATACAACATGCCCGCCGCCCTGCTGCTCGAAGGGGCCATCGATCCGAAAGCGATGGAACGAGCCTTCGCTGAACTGACGCAAAGGCATGAATCCTTGCGTACTGTATTTGTTATGGTAAATGACGAACCACGTCAGAGGATTCTTCCCGCCATAGACGCCCATCTTCGCCTCATCGATTTGCGCGTAGAATCTTTCCCGGAACAGAAAGCGCGGGAAATCGCACTCGCCGACGCAGCGCTGCGCTTCGATCTGGAAAAGGGAGGATTGATCCGCCTATCGCTTTTGCAACTCGCTAAAGAGCGCCATGTTTTGCTTTTCAACATGCACCACATCATTTCCGACGATTGGAGCCAAGGCGTATTAGTGCGCGATTTTATGACGCTGAATAAAGAGATTCACCGTGGAGAAAATCCTTCCCTGCCGCCGCTGCGCATCCAATATCGCGATTATGCGCAATGGCAAAATCGCTTCTTGGCGAGCGAGGCGGGCGCCATCCATCGCGATTATTGGCATAACAAACTTGCGGGAGAAATCCCGGTTCTCGACCTGGCGGCTGATTGTCCCCGGCCGCCAGTGAAAACTTACAATGGACGCAGCCATTCCTATAGACTTGATTCCCAACAAACGCAGACGATTCATTCGCTCATCCGCCGCCATAATGCAAGCCTGTTCATGTTCCTATCGGCGGCGGTCAAAACGCTGCTTTTCCGTTATACGAATCAAGAAGAAATTCTCATTGGATTTCCTACGGCGGGGCGTAATCATCCCAGCTTGGAAGATCAAATAGGCTTTTATATCAATACGCTGCCATTGTTGGACCGCCTGCAAGGCGAAATGCGTTTTGAAGATTTATTGCGCCAGATCAGCCGCAGCGTCGCCGAAGCTATTGATCATCAAAGTTATCCTTTCGACCGTTTGGTGGATGAATTGAATCTCAGCCGCGACGTCAGCCGCTCGCCTATGTTCGATGTCATCATCGTACTGCAAAATGCGGAGACGCAAGATTTCATCCTAGATGGAGTGAAAATTCATCCTTTCATTCATGAATACGAAACCAGCAAATTCGATCTGGCTTTCACTTTCGAGGAAAAAGAAGGAACGATCCAGGCGGATATTGTTTACAACACGGACTTATTTCTCCCCGAGCGCATCGAATGTATGGGGCGTCATTTGATAAATTTGATCGACAGCCTGCTTACCGATCCATCCTTACCCATCGCGCGATTGAATCTGCTTGACGAGAACGAGAGACGTCATATTCTCTGCGACTTCAATTCGCCTCAAGCGGCTTTCCCAACGCCCACGCTGGTGGCATGGTTCGAAAATCAAGTGGAGAAAACGCCAGATCGCATCGCCGTTGCTTTCGATAGCGCGAACGGCAGGCGCGAATGGACTTACCGCGAACTCAATGCCCGCGCCAACCAACTGGCCCATCATCTGCGCCGCTTGGGCGTTGAGCGTAACACGCTCATTAGAGTCTATCTTGATCGTTCGCCGGAAATGCTCGCCGCGCTCTTAGGCGTTATCAAAGCCGGAGGCGCCTACGTTCCTTTCGACGCCGCCCATCCTGCCGAACGCCTCGCTTACATGCTGCAAGACGCGCAAACGCCCATTTTAATAACGCAAAATAAATTAATCGATACTTTGCCGAATCATCACGCCAGCGTACTTCGTCTCGACGGCGACGCCGAAATCATCGCCCGCGAGAACGAGGATAATCCACTGCGGCTCAATGTTTCCAGCGATGCCGCTTACGTTATCTACACCTCTGGTTCCACGGGCAAACCTAAAGGAACCGTCGTTTCTCACGCCAACGTCTCGCGCCTCTTTACATCGACGGAAGATTGGTTCCATTTCAACGAAAACGATGTTTGGACAATGTTTCATTCCTATGCCTTCGATTTTTCCGTATGGGAAATGTGGGGCGCATTATTGTACGGCGGGCGGCTCGTTGTGATTCCGCAAGAAATCGCGCGATCGCCGAAAGAGTTTTATCAGATGTTAGCGCGGGAAAATGTAACCGTGCTCAACCAAACGCCATCGGCTTTTCGGACATTGATTCAAGTAGAGGAAGAGACGCGCGTTGAGTTGTCGCTTCGGCTAGTGATCTTCGGCGGCGAAACGCTAGAAATGCAAAGCCTGAAGCCGTGGTTTCAGCGTCACGGCGATGCGAAGCCGCAGCTGGTAAACATGTACGGCATCACAGAAACGACGGTGCACGTTACCTATCGACCGCTGACCGCCGCCGATGCGCTGAACCGCGCCAGCCTCATCGGCCGACCATTGCCGGATTTGCGCCTCTATCTTTTTGACGCCTATCAGCAACCGGTTCCAGTCGGAACGCCGGGAGAAATTTACGTCGGCGGAGCGGGAGTATCGCAAGGCTACCTGCGCCGCCCCGAGTTGGCGGCGGAGCGCTTTATTTCCGATCCCTTCGGCGAAGCCGGCGAACGCCTCTATCGTTCGGGCGACTTGGGCCGCTATCGCTTTGACGGCGAGATCGAGTATTTAGGCCGCATCGACCGCCAGATCCAAATTCGCGGTTTCCGCGTGGAACTGGGAGAAATCGAATCGGCGCTCATCGCCCATCCCGCCGTCCGAGATGCCGCCGTCATCGCGCAGGACGAGGAAGAGGGCGCTCGATTAATCGCTTATTATATCCCCGCCAATCAAAAGACGCCCGAACCCAGCGAGTTGCGCCGCCATCTTTTAGAACGATTGCCGGACTACATGGCGCCGTCTTTCTATATGCCTTTAAAAGCTTTCCCGCTGACAGCCAATGGCAAACTCGACCGCATAGCGCTGCCCCAGCCGCAAACCATCCGCAATTCGTCAACCATATATATTGCGCCCCGCAGCGAAATGGAAAAAACCATCGCATCGATCGTTCAAGAAACATTGAAAACCGATAAAGTAGGAATCCACGATAATTTCTTCGATCTGGGAGCGCATTCTCTCTTGATCGTTAAAATCCATCGTAAATTATGCAAAATATTGAACCGCGAATTTCCTGTTGTCATGCTCTTTAAACATTCCAACATCAGCGCCCTCTCCGGCTATCTCCTTCAAGAGTCAACAAAGGAAACATCGGAGGCGTTGCAGGAAATTCAATACCGCGCCGCCAAACGAAAAAATGCTCGTTATCGGCGCAAATCAATGAACGCCAATGAATGAGAATAAACCTGACCATCAATCAAACCGCATCGCCGTCATCGGCATGGCCGGACGCTTTCCCGGCGCCGCCAACGTCGAACAATTTTGGCGCAATCTCTGCAACGGCGTCGAAAGCATTACATTCTTCTCCCGCGAACAATTGGCTGCCGCCGGAGTCGGCGAGCCGCTGCTGAACGACCCCGATTACGTCCGCGCCAACGGCGTATTGGACGGCGTCGAACTCTTCGACGCGGATTTCTTCGGCATGACTCCTCGCGAGGCGGAACTCACCGATCCGCAGCATCGCCTTTTCCTGGAATGCGCTTGGGAAGCGATGGAAAACAGCGGTTGCGATTCGGAATCTTATAAAGGCCGCATCGCCGTCTTCGCGGGCGCCGGAATGAGCACCTATCTGCTGAATAATTTGATTCCCCATCCCGATATCCTCCAAAATTCCGGCAATCTAAATCTTATTATCGGCAATAATAAAGATTACGTCCCCACGCGCGTTTCCTACAAACTGAATCTGACCGGCCCCAGCGTCAACGTCAATACCGCCTGCTCCAGCTCGCTGGCGGCTGTTCATTTAGCTTGCCAAAGCCTTCTCGACTATCAATGCGACGCGGCGCTGGCGGGAGGCGTGGGCATACAAATTCCTCAAGAACAAGGATACCTTCATCATGAGGGGTCCATCTCTTCTCCCGACGGCCATTGCCGCGCTTTCGACGCCCAGGCGCAAGGAACCGTCAGCGGCAACGGCGTCGCGATCGTCGTTTTGAAAAGGTTGGAAGATGCGATCGAGGAAGGCGATTGCATCCGCGCCGTCATCCTCGGCTCCGCTATGAACAACGACGGCGCGGCCAAAGCGGGCTATACGGCGCCCAGCGTGGACGGCCAAGCCCAAGTCATCGCGGAAGCCCTCGCGATGGCGGATATCCATCCAGAATCTATAGGGTATATCGAAACTCATGGAACCGGGACGCCCCTTGGCGATCCCATCGAAATCGAAGCGCTGACGCATGCGTTTCGCGCCAGCACGCAAAAAAAAGGATTCTGCGCCATCGGTTCCGTGAAAACCAACGTAGGCCATTTGGACGAAGCGGCGGGCGCGGCGGGATTGATTAAAACCATCTTGTCATTAGAAAACAAAATCATTCCGCCCAGCCTCCATTTCCAGCAGCCGAATCCGCATATCGACTTCGCCAACAGCCCCTTCTTTGTCAATGCGAAATTGTCAACATGGGATTCGAACGCCTCTCCCCGTCGCGCTGGCGTAAGTTCCTTCGGCATTGGCGGAACGAACATTCATGTTGTTTTGGAAGAAGCTCCGCCAGCGCCGCCTGCGGGAAAATCCCGCCCCTATCAAATCCTTTCCTTATCGGCTAAAACTGAAACAGCCTTAGAGGCTGTTGCAGATCGTCTTTCCTATTGCCTTAAACTAGATCCTTATATCGATATTGCCGACGCCGCCTATACGCTGCATACTGGCCGAAGATGCTTCAAATATCGCCGCTTCGTTCTTTGCTCGAATGCTCAAGACGCTATCCAATCCTTACAATCGCGCGATTCTGTTTTCATGTTTTCAGGACATTGCGAAAAACAAAATCGTCCTATTGTCTTTATGTTTCCCGGCCAAGGTTCCCAATATGTTAATATGGGACGCGAACTTTATAATGACGAGCCTGTCTTTCGCGAGCATATCGACCGTTGCGCCGAAATCCTTCATCCTATTCTTGGTCTCGATATACGGAACATACTTTTTCCATCCGCCCATGATTTCTCAATCGCTAATGCGCAAATGCAACATACTTCTCTAGCTCAGCCAATATTGCTTTCTGTGGAAACAGCTTTGGCAACGCTATGGATGAGTTGGGGCGTCCGCCCTCAAGCAGCGATTGGGCATAGCCTTGGAGAATACGCCGCCGCCTGGCTTTCGGGCGTATTTAATCTTGAAGAGATTTTACTATTGGTTGCGGAGCGAGGCCGATTGATGGGCGGCCTGCCCCCTGGATCAATGCTCGCCGTCCCACTATCGGAAATCGAATTGCAGCCTTATTTAAACGACGATCTCTCCATCGCCGCCATTAATGCTCCAACCCATTGCGTTGTTTCCGGTACTATAGAATCGATCCAAACATTGGAAGAGTCATTGCGTCATCAGCATATTGAAGCCCGCCGCCTTCAAAATTCCCATGCATTTCATTCGAAGATGATGGATCCAATCGCCGATTCTTTTTATCGCTTCCTGAATAAGTATCCATTTAAACATCCGCAAATACCCTTTCTTTCCAATCTAACGGGAGAATGGATATCTCCCAATGAGGCAATGAACCCCGATTATTGGATCAAACAGTTAAGACATCCCGTACTCTTCTCCAAAGGAATATCCGAATTGCTAAAAAAATGGGACGCCATTTTTTTGGAAACGGGTCCAAGCCGCGTCCTTGCATCCTTTGTTATTCGTCATAATAACAACAATCCGGAATTGCCTATTTTTACATCCTTAAGACATCATCTCGACAATGAACATGATAGCTTTTTTATAGCAAAAACTATGGGTAAATTATGGCTTTCGGGAGTTCCTATTTCTTGGCCTAAATATTATTCTCAAGAAAAAAGACGCATATTGCCCCTTTTTACGTATCCTTTCCATAAGCGAAGATGTTGGGTGGATAAACCTATTCTCACATTTACAATCGATTATTCTCATAAAATTAACGATATCTCCAATTGGTTCTATATTCCTACTTGGAATAGAATGCCCTTTTTGAAGTCCAATCGATTAACTCAACGCTATCGCTGGCTGATTTTCTCCGACGAATTGGGGTTGGGATCGGAAATGAAGAAAAGATTAATTGCCGAAGATCAAGATATTATTATGGTTTCTATCGGCCATGATTTCGATCGCATCGATGACGATACTTTCATTCTTTCTCCCGATAATCCAGATCATCTTCATTCCTTGTTTTCTTTGCTATTTTCTCGCCATACGATACCGCACAATGTAATTTATACGTGGAATATTTCGCCTATTTTTAACGAAGCAACGCCTCTTAACCGTTTAAAAGAAGCATTAAATCTTTCGTTTTATAGTCTATTGCATCTTGTTCACACGTTGGACTCGCATCAATTTTCCAATCCTTTACGCCTATTCTTTTTAACGAATAATATGCAGAATGTCTCTGGAGATGATGTATTCTATCCGGAAAAATCTGTTTCGACGGGACCGATACGAGTTATTCCAAAAGAATATCCGAATATATTTTGCCAAAACATCGATATCATTTTACCTGATAATTTTTCTTGGGATCAAAGTAAAATCGCTGATGATTTAATATCTGAATTTTCGCATCCTTTTTCCGAACCAATTCTTGCTTATCGCGGCTGCTCTTTTTGGCGTCCTTCTTACGATCCAATACAATTGAATAAATCCGATTCCGTTCCTTCTGTATTGCGTCCAGGCGGCGTATACCTTGTTACCGGCGGATTAGGTTCGATGGGATTGGCTTTTTCCCGCTATTTAGCGCAATCGGTTCAAGCAAAACTGATTCTACTCCATCGAACTCCTTTCCCTTCCAAAGAGATTTGGGATAGCATCCTATCTTCAAACGGCGAACATGCCGATTTTCATCTCGATAATTATCTTGAATGCTTCGATCGTTTTCTCGCAACGAATCTCGAGAAATCGCTTATTCATGGAATAGGTCATTATGGCGCCTTAGAAAATAAATTAAACGATCTCTGCGCCTCGTATTTTTATTACTATCTTTTATCGATGGGCGTCAATCTATCATGCGACTCTAATTATTCTTTATCTTTTCTTTCCGGACGATTATCGATTTTACCGAAATTCAAAAAATATTTACAATATATTCTTCATTGCCTAGAAGAGGATCTCTTTATCGAGTCGGTTCATGGCGCTGTTCGCTGCCTTTCGAAGAAGCCGCCTCAGCAACCATTGATTCTTCGCCAAAAGATTGATGAGGAATTTCCTCAATTTCTCGGACTTACGAAATTATTGGATCATTGCGCCAAACACTATGCAAAAGCCTTGAGCGGCTCCATTGAAGCGATCGAGGTATTATATCCAGGTGGAACTTCTTCGTTCCTGGATGAATGTGGAAAAGATACTATTGAACATTCATTCGATCGGTCGTGCATGTCGTCTTTATGCGATATTCTATCCATGTTAGCCCATCAGCAAGGCGGCAAACCATTGCGTATTTTGGAATTCGGCGCAGGAAGCGGCGTATTGACCTTCAACCTTATCCCCTTGTTGAAAAACTTTACTATCGAATATTATTTCACTGATATTAGCCAATCTTTTTTGCTTAACGCCCAAAAAGAAGCTGCTGTTCATAATCTTAATCATATTCATTTTTCTTTATTGGATATAACGAAGGATATCTTGAATCAAGGCTTTATAGAAAACAGTTTCGATCTTGTTATAGGATATAATGTCATTCATGCTACTCATTCGATTCGCGATTCGGCCAGAAATCTTAATCGTCTTTTAAAGAACAATGGTTTGCTGGTTATTATCGAGTCTGTAAAATCATATCGTTGGATCAACATGATATGGGGCTTAGCGGAAGGATGGTGGTATTTTAACGATAAAGATTTGCGAACCGTTACTCCATTGCTTTCCCTCGATCAATGGGAAAACGCTCTACGCATGGACGAATTCAGCTCGGTCGCCGCTTTTCCGCGGGATAAAGAGCAAAGAAATACTGTCGACGCAGGTCTTATTGCCGCTCAAAAAAAATCTTTTCCCTTTTCTTTATACAGCGCAAATCAAAAGGATTCCTTTTGCGCTAAAATACTTAAACTGAAGGAAATCGAAAAACTCGGTTCGGAAGTCTTCTTGGCCAATGCGGATGTTTCTGATGAACATTCTATGCGCGATGTTTTTTCGCTAATTGACCAACGTTTCGGCGCTTTGCATGGAGTTATTCATACGGCGGGCGTATTGGGGCAAGGTTTGATTTGCAACAAAACTATCGATGAGGCCGAACGAGTATTCGCCGCTAAGTTGTTTGGAACTCAAATATTGCATAATCTTATTAAAGATAGAAAATTAGATTTTTTTCTTTTATGCTCTTCGTATAGTTCTATCTCGCCTATCGCCGGCCAAATCGATTATTGCTCCGCAAACGCCTTTCTCGATGCATTCGCCGCTTATCATGCTTCTCAAAATGGAATTAAAACTATTTCTATTGATTGGGGCTTCTGGCAGGAGTTGGGCATGATCGAGCAGGCGAATATGCCAGAAGAAGAAAAGCAGCGCATTTTGAATGAAATACGTCAATATGGATTAAAGGACGCTGGCGTCGAATCCTTGCATCGCATTCTATCGTATTTTTCTTCCTATCAAATCATTGCGTCGCCATCAGACATGCGGCGCTCCGACCACGTGTCGCCTTTAAATCATTTTATTTGTCAAGAAGAAGAAAATCGAAAAAATATTTCTGAAACCCATGATCCATCCGCCTCCATTCATTCAATATTCCATCCTCTATTCTACAAAGTAACAACGGACAACGCTGCGATTATATTCGCATCGAAATTTAATGCGTATACGCATTGGATATTGCATGAACATAAAGTATACGATCGCTTCGTTTTACCTGGAACGGCTTATCTTGAATTGGCTTTTGCCGCTTTTTCTTTAGAGACAAGGAATACCTCGGCCGAATTCCGCGAAATATACTTTTTCACGCCTCTTATTTTTGATAATGACATAGAAATTGAAATTCGAACCATCTTAAAAAAGCGCGATGACTACTTCGAAATTTATATCGTAAGCCTTTGCGGCGACAATCGATGGATCGAACATTGCCGCGGCGAGATTCATTTTCTTAATGAACCTCCCTATATTACCGATTATCAGTCTATTCTATACGCTTGCGCAGCGCGAGATAACCTTTTTGAAAAAAATCGACATGATTCGGACAAAGCTGCTTTTGAAGAGCGATTTTCCCATTTCAGCCCGAGATGGCGATGCCTTGAATACGCGGAATTGGGAAATCGGAAAGGAATAGCGAAGATTAAAATTCCCGATGTCTTCGCGGAAGCGGACGCAGAATACTTTCTGCATCCTGCATTAATGGATATCGCTACTGGTTTTTTGTCGATTTACGATCGCATTGAAACTGCGCTGCCTTTTTCCTACAAAAGATTAAGGATATGGAATACCTTACCACAACAATTTTATAGCTATGTACGCAATTCGCCGAGCCAACATGCTGAAATGTTTCATTACGATATTTCTATTTTGGATGAATATGGCAAATCCATCGTCGATATAGAAGATTACGTATTGAAAGAGGCTATCGATTTTACGGAGAGCGAACATTATCTTTCTAAATCTATTTCCGAAAAGCTGAACATAGACAATGTCAAAAATTTTTATATTACAATCTCAACGCCTGGCATTTTGGATAGTATGGAATTTCATGCTTCTTCCAGAATTGAACCAAGACCTAACGAAATTGAAATCGAAATTTCTGCAGCGGGACTTAATTTCATCGAAACGCTCTATGCTCTTGGCCTATTGCCCAATAAAGAAAACTGTCAAGCTAAATTCGGCCTCGAATGCTCCGGAACAGTTGTTCGCATCGGCGAGAATGTAAGCGATTGGCGCATCGGCGACGAAGTTGTCGCCTTCGCTCCCGCCTGCTTTAGTTTTTATACCACTGTCGCCGCTGCCGCCGCCGCACATAAGCCTTCCCATTTAAGCAAGGAAGAATCGGCGACGCTTCCCGCCGCCTACACTACTGCCTATTATTCCCTCGTTGCGCAGGGACGATTGCAAAAAGACGAGCGCGTTTTGATCCATGCCGCCAGCGGCGGAGTTGGTCTTGCCGCCTTGAACATCGCTCAATGGATTGGCGCTGAAATTTTCGTCACCGCGGGAACGGATGAAAAAAGAAATTATCTACGCTCCCTTGGCGTCAAGCATGTTATGAATTCAAGGACGCTGGATTTCGCCAATGAAATCATGACCATTACAAATGGTTTAGGAGTGAATCTTATTCTTAACTCGCTTGGTGGAGAATTTATCGTTAAAAGCATGTCGATTTTGTCTCCTTATGGACGATTACTCGAATTAGGCAAAAGAGATATAATTAAAAATACAGCCATAAACTTAGGTTTGTTCGAGAAACACTTATCCTTTATCGCCATTGACGTTGGACCTGATATGCCAGGATTCGAAACGTTATGGAAAGAGATATCGCATCATTTTCTTTCTGGACATTTCAAACCTCTTCCTTATCGCGCTTTTCTCGTTACGGAAGCGGCGCAAGCGTTCGAATACATGGCTCAAGCCAAGCATATCGGAAAAATTATTCTTACAATGGACAACCGAAAAGAGATAGCAAAACATATCCTATCCCAAAAAAAGCGCGGTTCTTCCCTTGAATCCATTATTGGTCTGCCAATCCATGATAGCGCTGCACGTGCGCCGGATTCTTTTGCTGGTTCTCATTCCGAACTGAAATATCAGATTCACGATATTCAATCGTCAAGCGCTTCTTCGCTCAACGAAACGGAAAAGGCCATTGCGAATATTTGGCGTAGGCTTTTAGGCATTGATTCGATAAGCATCGAGGATAATTTTTTCGAATTAAACGGCGATTCCCTTTTGGCGGCGCAAGTAGTTACGCAAATACATAAATCCATGCAAATCAAACTGCCTTTGAGCGCTCTTTTCGACTTTCCCACAGTGGCAAGCCTAGCGAAGCGCATCGACGAAATGCAGCTCGCAACGGCGGGTGCGCGGATGCCGGCTAGTAATGACGTCGAGGAAGGCGCATTATGAAACCGTTGTCCGAATGGTTAGCTCATCTTCGATCGCTGAAGATTGCGATCTGGTTGGAAAAAGGGCAACTGCGCTACCGCGCGCCGAAGGGAGCGATGACACCGGAATTGACGGAAGAGTTGCGGCGCCGCAAGGATGAAATCATCGCCATTCTCAATCCCAATGCTATATCCGACATTCCTTCAACGCCAAGCCGGGAGCATTATCCGCTATCCCATGCGCAAAAGCGATTATGGATTTTATCGCAAATGGAGGAGAGTTCCTCCGCGTACAATATTCCTTTGCATCAGTTGTTAGAGGGCGATTTGGATCGGAACGCTTTGGAAGAGGCATTGTATTATTTGCAGGCGCGTCATGAATCTTTGCGCACGACCTTCGTTGCCATTGATGGAGAACCAAGGCAAGTTATTCACGACGCCGCAACTGATTATTTTCATTACGTTGATTTGAGTTATGAGGCAAAAGCGGAAGAGACGGCGAGGCATAGGGGGCGCAAAGAATCGTCGCAAATTTTCGATTTGGAAAATGGACCGCTTTGGAAAGCCGTTCTACTAAAACTTACCGATAAACGACATGTTTTGTTGTTCACTATGCATCATATCATTTCCGACGGCGTCAGCATCAATATTTTAGCGCGCGATCTATCCCGGCATTACGAATTGATTCGAAAAAATGCAGCCGATCTCTTGCCGCCGTTGCGCATCCAATACCGCGATTACGCTCAATGGCAGAATCGGTTATTGGATAGCGTCGAAACCGCAACTCATCGTCGGTACTGGCTTGGTAAACTGGCGGGAACCATTCCCGTTCTCCATCTTCCAACGGATTTTCCCCGGCCCGCCATACAGACATTCAAGGGAAAAGAATTGACTTTTCGATTGGAGAGAGAACGGTTGAAGGCTGTGTTGAAATTCGCCCGGAAAAACCAATGCAGTTTATTCATGGTTTTGTTAGCGGCGTTGAAAACGTTGTTGTTCCGCTATACGGGACAAGAGGATATTATCGTCGGCAGCCCTTTCGCCGGACGCCATCACGCCGGCTTGGAAGATCAAATCGGATTTTATATCAATACCTTGCCGCTGCGGGATTCGATATACGGCAAAGATAGTTTTACATCTTTATTACGACGCGTCCGGCAAACGGCGACGCAGGCATTCGATCATCAGGATTATCCTTTCGACTGTTTAGTGGAAGAATTGCGCATCCAACGCGACCTCAGCCGTTCGCCTCTCTATGACGTTCTATTGATTCTGCAAAATCAAGACGATTCGGAATTCGCTTTCGAAGACTTACAAGTTCATCTTTTCTTCGAACATCCCGAAACCAGCAAATACGATCTTTCTTTCTGTTGTAAAGAACAGCGCGATGGATTGTATATTAGCATTGAATTTAACACAGACTTATTTTTACCCGAGCGCATTGAGAGCATGGGACGGCATTTATTAAATTTGATCGGCAGTGCGCTTAATGAACCATCCTTGCCTATCTCGCTTTTGAATCTGCTTGATGATGACGAGCGGCGAAGGATTCTCTGCGATTTCAATCCCAAAAAATGTTCATTCCCCGCGCCTACGCTGGTGGAATGGTTCGAAAAGCAAGCGGAAACAACGCCGAATCGCATCGCTGTCGTTTTCGAAGACTCCACCGAACGAATCGAATGGACCTATCGCCAACTTAACGCCCGCGCCAACCGACTGGCTCATCATCTGCGCCGCTTGAGCGTTCAACGCGGAACGTTCGTTGGCGTTTATCTCGAACGTTCGCCGGAGACGATCGCGGCGCTATTGGGCATTCTCAAAGCCGGATGCGCCTATGTTCCTTTCGACGCCGCCCATCCCACCGAACGCCTCGCTTACATGCTGGATGACGCGCAAGCGCCCATTCTGATTACGCAAAACGATTTGAGCGACAATCTGTCAACGCGTAACGCCCGCGTTCTGCGGCTCGACGCCGATGCGGAACTCATCGCCTGCGAGAGCGCAGAAAATCCGCCGCGACTCAACGCACCAAACGATACAACTTACGTCATCTACACTTCCGGTTCGACAGGTCAGCCCAAAGGAACCCTTGTTACTCACGCCAATGTCTCGCGCCTTTTCACCTCGACGGAAGCTTGGTTCCAATTCAACGAAAAAGACGTATGGACGATGTTTCATTCCTACGCTTTCGATTTCTCCGTGTGGGAGATGTGGGGCGCGTTGTTGTACGGCGGGCGCGTCGTCATCGTTCCGCATGAGATCGCGCGATCGCCGAAAGAGTTTTATCAATTACTAGCGCGGGAAAAAGCCACGATGCTCAATCAAACGCCATCGGCCTTTCGCCAATTGATGCAAGTGGAAGAAGAGTCGCCAACAGAATTATCATTGCGGCTTATCATTTTTGGCGGGGAAGCGTTGGATATGCAAAGCCTGAAGCCCTGGTTTGAGCGTCATGGCGATGCGAAGCCGCAGCTGGCGAACATGTATGGCATCACGGAAACGACAGTGCACGTTACTTATCGCCCGCTGACCGCCGCCGATGCGCAAAACCGCGCCAGTCTCATCGGCCGCCCATTGCCGGACCTTCGCATCTATCTATTAGACGCCCATCGGCAGCCGGTTCCCATTGGAACAACGGGAGAGATTTACGTTGGGGGAGCGGGAATTTCGCAAGGCTACCTGCGGCGTCCCGAGTTGACGGCGGAGCGTTTCGTTCCCGATCCCTTCGGACAAGAAGGCGAACGCCTTTATCATTCGGGCGACTTGGGCCGCTATCGCTTCGACGGCGAGATCGAGTACTTGGGCCGCATCGATCATCAAGTGCAGATTCGCGGCTTCCGCGTGGAATTGGGCGAGATCGAATCGGCGCTGACCGCCCATCCCGCCATCCGCGAAGCCGCCATCGTCGCGGGAGAAGAAGAGTCAGGCGATACCTACATTACCGCGTATATTGTCATAAATAATATGGAATCCGACGCCCAATCGACTTCGCATAAAAACAATTGGCGGAATTATCTAAAAGAGAAATTGCCGGACTATATGATTCCATCTTTTTTTATCGAGTTGGACGCTATGCCGCTTACGACCAACGGCAAGATCGACCGCCAGGCGCTGCCACTTCCCGCCCGATCAAGAGAAGCGAGCAACGCGGTTTATACTCCGCCTCAAACCGACTTAGAAAAAAAACTCGCAGCGCTTTGGATGGACGTTTTAAATATCAATCCCATTGGTCTTCACGATAATTTTTTCGAAATTGGCGGCCATAGCCTTAAAGCAGTGCGGTTGATGCATCTAATCCAACGAGAGATAGAATGTCCATTGGTTCTTCTCGATATTTTCCGCGAACCGACGATCGCGGGATTGGTTACTATCGTCCAGCGTCAAGAGAAATGCAGGCGCGAAGAGATTCCGCCGTTGGAATTGAAACCGGCGCCGCGCTGGGATGACGCCATCGCTCCCGCTACGGCGGAAGAATGGGAAATGCTCCATGAGTAAGCTGATGACGTTGGAAGAATTGAAAAAACGCGCTAAAGACGGCGATTTAGAGGCGCTTCAGGAACTGCGCCATCGCGGCTTCTTTCAAAAAAAGAAATCCGCGCAGGAATACGCCGCTTCTCATGAACAGCAGCGGCTTTGGATTCTCGATCGAATGAACGCGGCGTCTTCCGCCTATAACATGCCGGAAGCGTGGCGCCTGGAAGGAAAACTAAACGCCAGCGTTTTACAAAAAGCATTCGAAGCCCTGATTCAACGCCATGAATCGCTGCGCACGACATTTAAAGAATACGACGGTAAAGTCCTCCAAGTTATTCATGACAATATCAGTTTTCAACTACAAAAAATCGACCTAAGCCAAAACTTACAATCCTTGGAAAAAGCGCAGGAACTCGTTTTTCAAGAAGCCGCCGCGCCTTTCGATCTTGGCGCCGGTCCGCTCATCCGGGCGATATTGTTGAAACGGGCGGAGAATCGATGGATATTCCTTTTCAACATACATCATATCGTAAGCGACGAATGGTCTCTCGGCGTTTTGCTGCGCGAATTGTCTTTCTTCTATGAATCCTTTTTGCAGAATAAAAACGATTCCCTGCCGCCATTGAAAATTCAATACAAAGATTATTCCGCTTGGCGCAACAAGATGCTTCAAGGCGAGACAGCGGAAAAACTACGCCGTTATTGGAAAAATAGACTGAATGTCGCGCCCGTCCTCAACTTATTGCCGGATACTCCGCGTCCCGCCATTCAAACGTTTACGGGAAAGACGATTTCATTCTTCATCGACGATGCTCTTGCCGAGGAGATCAAAGCGTTGGGACGAAAAAGCGGCGCTAGCCTTTTCATGACGATAGCGGCCTGGCTGAATATTTTGCTTTTCCGATATACGAATCAGGAAGACATTATTATCGGCGTTCCAGAGGCGGGACGCGATCACCCCGATCTGGAAAACGTCGTCGGCTTTTTCGTCAATACTCTTGCCTTGCGAAATGAAATTCATGGCAACGATCATTTCGTCGATGTTCTGAAAAAGGTTCAACAAATTTTGACGGAAGCCATTGAGCATCGGATGCTTCCTTTCGACGAAACAGTAAAGGAATTGTATCTGGAGCGCGATCGAAGCCGTTCCCCGCTATTCGACGTAATGCTGGCGCTGCAAAACGCCGATGCGTCCGATTTTCATTTCGGCGGTCTGCGCGCCGTTCCCTTCGAATGCGTATTTACTCCCGCGAAATTCGATTTGACATTTCAGTTTTTGGAAAAAGCGCATGGCCTTGAATTGGGAATCAATTACAATACCGATCTTTTTCGGGAAGATTCCATCAGAAGAATGGCAAATTGTTTAATCCATCTCGCGGAAAGCATTGTCCATCATCCCGAAAAGCCTATACGAAATTTGGAATTATTGTCTATTGATGAAAAGCAAAGAATCATCATTAATTTCAATCAAACGGCTGCCGATTATCCCCTCGACAAAACCGTTGCGCAAATCTTCGAGGAGAAAGCGGCGCAACAACCGGAGCATCCAGCCGTATTTTTCAAGGATGCGCAATGGACCTACCGCGAGTTGAACGAATACGCCAATGGTCTAGCTTGCGTATTGTTGGAACAATGCGCGCTGCAACCGGAGGAATGCGTCGGAGTATTGCTGGAGCGTTCCCCCTGGGCCGCCACTTCTTTTCTGGGCATTCTGAAAGCGGGAGGCGCCTACGTTCCCATCGATCCCTCCTACCCCTTGCCGCGTATCGAATTCATGCTGCGCGATTCGGGATGCCGTACCGTTCTTTCCGAAGCGAAAATCGTGGATTCCATTGCTCCGCGCTTGCCGGGTATTCGTTTCATCGATATCGAATCTTCAGCGGCTAGAATGGCGGCGAATCCCCAAACCACATACGGCGGCCGCCGTTTAGCCTGCGTGATTTTCACTTCGGGTTCGACAGGGCGTCCTAAAGGAACGCTGATCGAACATCGCTCCATCGTCCGCATGGTTTTGAATACGAATTATATGCGCCTGACGGACGCGGACGTCTTCACGCAAACCGGATCGTTGGCTTTCGACGCTTCGACGCTGGAAATTTGGGGGGCGCTGCTAAACGGCGCGGGACTTTGCACGATTGACGTAGAGACGCTTTCGGACGCCGTGCAACTGCGCCGTCTGATCGAACGCCGCCGCATTACGGCCATGTTTCTTACAACCAGTCTCTTCAATCAATTCGTGGATACGGACATCCGCCTATTCCAAGATATAAAAAAGGTCCTTACCGGCGGCGAGAAGGCGTCTTTCCGCCATTTCGACAAACTGCAAAAAACTTATCCTTCCCTTGTATTAGTCAATCTATACGGCCCCACGGAAAACACGACGCTGACAACGTTCTATAATTTTGATAACAGCGTCAATGACAACGTCCCCATCGGCGCTCCTATCGCCAACTCCACAATTTATATCTTGGATAGCGCCGGCCAGCTCGCGCCCATCGGCGTTGCAGGGGAGATTTGCACTGGAGGCGAAGGCGTTGCGCGCGGCTACCTTAATCATCCCTCTTTTACGGCGGAAAAATTCACGCCGGATCCGTTCCAATCCGGCGAACGCCTTTATCGCACGGGAGATTTGGGGCGATGGCTTCCCGACGGAAATATCGAATTTTTGGGCCGCATCGATCGCCAAGTGAAAATTCGCGGCTACCGCATTGAAACAGCAGAAATCGAAAATCGCCTGCTGCAATGGGACGCCGTCAAAGAAGCCTTAGTCATTGCAAAAGACTTCGGCGGTCCCAGCCTGGAACTCGCCGCCTATATCGTCAGCGATGAGGAGATCGGCGGCGAGGCGCTGCGCCGTCATTTGCAAAACGCCCTGCCCGCTTACATGATCCCTTCCTATTTCACGCGGTTGGAACGATTTCCCTTGACGCCTAATGGCAAGATCGACGAAAAAGCACTGCCTGATCCCATCGAAGCCGGAGTCGAGGGAAGGACGAATTACGCAGCGCCCCGCAACGAAACGGAAGCCAAACTTGCGGCAATCTGGCGCGAGGCGCTAAATGCGGAGAGAGCGGGAATTCACGACAATTTCTTCGAAGCGGGCGGACACAGCCTCAAAGCGGTTTTATTGGCATCGCGCATTCAACAACAATTTCAAGTTAAAATTACGCTGCGCGAAGTTTTTCTTTATCCTACTATCGCCGCTTTGGCTGAAATCGTTCAGCGTCAAAAAACCTCCATCGATCTATCCATCGAGCCGATTCCCTCAGCCGAACATTATGCTCTTTCCCACGCCCAGCGCCGTTTGTGGACCATCGACCGCATGGGCGCTAATCCAGCGGCTTACAATATTCCCGCCATTTACGAATTAAAAGGAAATCTGGATATCGCCGCTCTCGAGCCAGCGCTGCAAGCGTTGATCGACCGCCATGAATCGCTGCGAACATCGTTCGCGTTCATCAACGATGAGCCGCGTCAACGCATCCATTCGCGCATCGATTTTCGCTTAGAAAAAATCGATATACTGCGCCCGGCATCGCGGCATGTCATTTCGAGGGAGCGCAGCAACCGAGAAATCTTCAACCCGCGTGAGGATGGATTTCTCGCTATCGCTCGAAATGACAGAGTCGCAGCAAGACAGAGTCGCAGCTTAGAGGATTTATTGAATGAAAGGATCGTAAACGAGGCGTCATCGCCTTTCGATCTGGAAAAGGGGCCGCTGTTCCGAGCTATCCTTTTCCGGCTCAAGGAGGACAATCATGCGCTTTTTCTCAACTTGCACCACATCGTTAGCGATGGCTGGTCGATGAAAATCCTAATTGGCGAGTTATTGCAACTCTACTCTTCTTTCTCGCAGGGAAAGCCGAATCCCCTGCCGCCGTTGCGCATTCAATATAAAGATTATGCCGCCTGGCAAAATCGGATTTTATCGAGCCAGGACGCCGTTGCCCATCGGGAATATTGGCATCGTCAATTTGAAGACGTTCCGCTTCTCGATCTGCCTACAGATAATCCCCACCCCGCCGTTCAGACGTTTGCGGGCGCCGCCTATCGCTTTGTATTGGATTCATCTGTATACCAACAATTGAAAGAATTCGGAAGATATCATGGCGCCAGCGCTTTCATGACGCTTCTTTCTTTGTTGAATATTTTGCTCCACCGTTATACGGAACAGGAGGAGATCGTCATCGGCGTTCCGGCGGCGGGACGCGGGGGCGCCGATCTGGAAAATCAAGTCGGGTTTTTCGTCAATATGCTGGCTTTAAGGAATAAAATTTCGGCGGAGAACAGTTTCATCCGCGTTTTGGAAAACGTCCGTGACGCCGTCGCCGAAGCCTTCGAGCATCAGATTTATCCCTTCGACCGCTTGGTGGAGGAATTGTATCTGAAGCGGGATATGGGCCGCAATCCCCTTTTCGACGTGGCGGCGGCGATGCACAACCGCAGCCGTTCGTTGAGCATCATTTCCGGCCTCGAAACCACGCCGCTGGATATCCCCGCGTCCATCAGTAAATTCGATTTATCTTTCTTTTTCACAGAAATGGAAAATGAAAGCTGCGGAATCGGCATCGAATATAATACAGACCTCTTCGCGCCGGAACGCATCGAACGCATGGCGCAGCACTTTTTGGAATTGATCCACAGCGCTGTGCAATCGCCTGACCAGCCGGTGAAGTACTTGAACATTCTGCCGCCATGGGAACGGCGCAGCGTTATTGAAACCTTCAACGCCTGTCCTAGCGATTACCCGCGCCATCAAACCATCGCAGCGTTGTTCGAAGCGCAGGCGGAAAAATCGCTTCATCGCCCAGCTGTTGCCTTTGGAGAAAAAACGCTGTCCTATAGCGAATTGAACGGACGCGCTAACCGCTTGGCGCATTTGCTTCTTGACGATTATGCCTTACAGCAGGGCGAATGCATTGGCGTATTGCTGGATCGATGCGAAATGACGGCGGCGGTTCTCTTAGGCATCCTTAAAGCGGGCGGGGCTTACGTTCCCATCGATCCCGCGTATCCACCCAGCCGCATGGCGTTCATTTTACGCGACGCCGCTTGCCGCGTTGTTCTTACGGAAGAGAAATATCTTGCTCGCCTACGCTCGCAGAATTACGAAATGGACTTGATCGATGTATGGCCCTATGCTGAAGCATCGGCGCCCAATCCCCTGCCGCAAGGAACGCCCTCCAACCTGGCTTACGTCATCTATACTTCCGGTTCCACAGGAACGCCGAAAGGTTCGTTGATCGATCAACGGGCAGTTCTGCGCCTGGTTTTACAAACGAATTACATCCGCATCCAGGCGGACGACCGCATCGCGCAAACCGGATCGCTGGCTTTCGACGCTTCGACTTACGAGTTTTGGGGATCGCTGCTCAATGGCGCTTGTATCTGTTTACCTGATGGAGATTCTCTGCTGGAACCAGTGGAGTTTCGCCAGTTCATGGATCGCCATCGAATAACAGTGATGTTCCTGACTACCAGCCTTTTCAATCAATACGTGGAAGCGGATATTGGCCTCTTCCAAGGATTGCGCGTTCTATTAACGGGAGGCGAGACCGCTTCCGCGCGCCATTTCAATCAAATGCGTAAAGCCTATCCTAATCTATCCTTGGTTCATGTTTATGGGCCTACGGAAAATACCACGTTTACGACGTATTTCCCTGTAACCACCAATCAAGAACGCGGCGTCCCTATCGGCGCGCCCATCGCCAATACGGTGGTTTATATTCTCGATCGATATGGACAACCGGCGCCCATCGGCGTTGCAGGCGAGATCGCCATCGGCGGCGAAGGGCTGGCCTGGGGCTATCTCAACCAATCCGCCATGACGGCGGAGAAATTCGTTCCCCATCCTTTTCTCAAAGGAGAACGTCTTTATCGCTCTGGCGACCGCGGCGTTTGGCGGGAAGACGGACAAATCGTTTTTCTTGGACGCATTGACCAGCAAGTGAAAGTGCGGGGATTCCGCGTCGAAATGGAAGAGATCGAAAATAGCTTGCTATCACACGGCGCCATCAAAGAAGCGGCGGTCATCGCCCGCGATACGCTTGCCGGAACCAAAGAACTGGCGGTTTATTATTCCAGCGATGGCGAATTGAGCGCTGCGGAACTGCGTTCCTTCCTGTCGCAATCTCTGCCAGAGTATATGATACCCGCTTATTTCACTTGGTTGGAAAAACTTCCTCTTACCGTAAACGGCAAGGTGGATAAGCGCCGCCTGCCCGCGCCGCCTGCGGCGGTTGGGGATAGCATCGCCGCCTGCGAAGAACCGCGCAACGATCGAGAAGCCATTCTTGCGCGCGTATGGCAAACGCTGCTGAGCCGCGAGAGCATTGGCATTCACGACAATTATTTCGAACTGGGCGGCGATTCGATTCGGGCGATTCAAACGATCAGCCGCTTGCGGCAAGCAGGATGGCGCCTGGAAGTGCGAGACATTTTCCAAAATCAAACCATCGCCAAAATTGCGCCATTACTGCGAAATGAAAAACGCATGGCGCGGCGCGAATCCGTCAGCGGCCCGGTTCCTCTCACGCCGATTCAACGCTGGTTCTTTGAAACTATTCATGGCGATATCCATCATTTCAACCAATCCATACTATTGCGGTCGAAGGATCGCCTCGACGAAAACGCCCTGAGGGCTGTTTTGGATAAACTGCAACAACATCATGACGCGCTGCGATTGACTTACCGTTTCGCAAACGGCGACATCGAACAAAACATCGCCGAGATTCCGTATCCTCTAGATTTTTCCATAGTGGATTATAGAGAATATTCTGACGCCGCTTCACATTTGGCATCACATGCAGATGGCATTCAACACCGCATTGATTTGGAAAAAGGTCCGCTGCTGAAAGCGGTACTCTTCCAGCTTCCCGACGCCGACCGTTTGCTATTGGTCATTCATCACCTCGCCATCGACGGCGTATCCTGGCGCATTCTTTTGGAAGACTTAGAACGCGGTTATACGCAATATCTTAAAGGCGATGAAATCGATTTCGGCGATAAAACGGACTCTTTCCAGCAATGGGCGCAAGCCATAGAGAGTTTTTCCCGCATGGATGAGCTGCGGCGCGAGCGGGATTATTGGAATCGAACTTTTCAAAAAAAATCGTTGGTTTTGCCGATAGATAACGAGAACGAAAACAACGAATACGGCGGCGTTTGCGCTATTCCCTTACATTTTACGCTGGAGGAAACGCGCCAAATTCTCACGGAAGCCCATCGCGCCTACCACACGGAAGCGAACGACATTCTGCTGACGGCGTTAGGCCGCGCTTTGCAGCGCTGGCTCGGTTCCGGCGGCGTCTGGATCGCTCTCGAAGGCCACGGACGCGAACCGCTGGCGGCGGAACTGGATTTCAGCCGCACGCTGGGATGGTTCACCAGCCTATATCCCTTCTTCCTGCAAACGCCGGGCAATGAGATCGGCGCTCAGATAAAGTTCGTTAAAGAAACGTTGCGCGAAATCCCGCGCAAAGGCGCCAGCTATGGCGTCCTTCGTTACATTGCATCCGATGAAAAACGAAAGGCTTTGCATTCCGCTCCAGCGGCGCGCATCAGTTTCAATTATTTGGGACAATTCGACAACGGCGATGCGGAAAGCGTATTCGCTTTTGCAGAAGAAAATACCGGCGCCGCCATCAACCCTTTTTTAAAGCGGCCATACGAATTGGAGTTTAACGGCCTTGCCGTCAATGGATGCTTGGAATTTTCGCTGCTCTATCAACCGAAGCATGTTCGCGAAGAGACCGTCGAGCGATTGATTTCTTATTTTCATGAAGAATTGCTCAACGTCTCAGCGCATTGCCGCGATGTACAAGCAGGAGAGAAGACGCCGTCCGATTTTACTAGCCGAATATTCTCTCTATCCGAATACGAGAAATTTCTAAGCGTCCATTCCTGGAAAGCGCCGGAGATAGAAGATATTTATTGCCTGTCGCCTATGCAGGAAGGCTTGCTGTTCGAAACGCTTCGCCGTCCCGATTCTCGCGCTTATTTTCTGCAAGTTTCCTATAAATTGCGCGGACACCTTCAAGCGGAATTATTTCTGCGCAGTTGGAAGGAATTGTGCCGTCGCCATCCCATTCTTCGCACAGCGCTTATTCATGAAGGTCTGCCGCGTCCGATCCAAATCGTTTTCCAACAACGCGAACCCGAAAGCCATTTTCAAGATTTGCGTCATCTTTCAAAAAAGGCGCAACGTGAAGCCATCGAAGACTATCAACGCATCGATAAACAAAGGGGCTTCGATTTTCAGCGCGAATCCTTGATGCGCATTGCCATATTTCAATTGTCCGATGATCGCTTTCAAGCGGTTTGGAGTTATCACCACATCCTGCTCGACGGCTGGTGCCTCGGCATCATCTATCGCGATCTTTTCCAAATCTATCGCGGATTGATTCAGGGAACGCCGCCTTCTTTGCCGCCAGCTCCGCCCTATTCCCGCTATATCCGTTGGCTGGAAGAACGAAGCCAGGAAAGCGCCCGCCAGTATTGGGCCAACGCTCTCGCCGGATGCGAACAACGAACGTCCATCCCTCGGCGAAACGGCGGCGGGAAAGAATGCGCGCCGGGAGAATACATTTTCTATATCGATAAAACCGAAAGCGCCCAACTGCAGGATTTGGCAACCCGTCAAGGCGCTGCTTTGAACGCAGCGATGCAAATTCTCTGGGCCATGCTGCTCTCGCGTTACAACGATGTGGATGACGTCATTTTCGGCGCCATCGTATCCGGACGCCCGCCGGATTTGCCCGGCGTAGAAGAAACGATAGGCTTGTTCATCAACGCCATTCCCGTCCGTGTTCGATTCTCCTCCGGCCAATCCTTTGCGGACGCCATCTGCGCCCGGCAGCGCGATTCCGTGGAATGCGAAATGCATCATTATCTGCCTTTGGCGGATATCCAATCGTTTAGCTCGGAAGGCCATGACCTCTTCGATCATCTGTTGACGTTCGTCAACTACCCTATGGAAAAAGAAGCCATCGAAAACGCCGAATCGTTCAGCGGCGATTTTGTTGTGGAAGAGATCGAAGCCTACGACCGTACGCATTACGATTTCAATCTCATTATCGTTCCCGGCGAAACGATTCAAGTTAAATTTCAATATAACTCCGCCGTATTTCCCGCAGAACAAATCGAACGCATGGCGGAGCATTTTCTCACGCTGACGCGCCATGCGCTGAAGAATCCCAATGCCGCCGTGGAGACTATTGATATCCTATCCCAATCGGAACGCCGCCAAGTTCTTTACGATTTCCAAGGCGTTGAGATGGTGAGTCCATGCCGTCAGACGGTTATCGATTTATTCCAAGAACAAGCGGCGAAAACGCCGGACGCCGCCGCCGTCATCTACGGCGAAGCGCAATGGACCTATCGCCAGTTGAACGAAAAAGCCAATCGCATCGCGCATCATCTGCGTCACGCGCAAGGCGTTCAGCCCAATGACCGCATCGGTCTGCTTGTGGATCGCTCGCCATGGGCGCTGGCGGGAATTCTGGGCGTCTTGAAATCGGGCGCCGCTTATGCGCCCATCGATCCCGGCCTGCCGCCGGAACGCATCGCCTATATTCTGCAAGACAGCCGCTGCGCCGCCATTTTATCCGAGGAGAAGCATCGCGAGAAAATTGCCGCGCTCGTGGAAGCGCCTTTCATCGATATCCGTTCCATTCGCAATGAAAACGTAAGCGATCCATCACCGGCCCCTTCGCCGCAGCATCTCGCTTATGTTATCTACACCTCCGGCTCTACCGGCCAGCCGAAAGGCTGTCTGTTGGAACATCGCAATTTGATCCATTATTTGAACTGGGCTAATCATTACTATTTTCCCGATGAGAATGGCGGCCATTTCGGTCTTTTCACCGCCCTGTCTATCGATTTGACGATTACCGCGTTGTTCCTGCCCTTGATTCGCGGGAAATCGCTCTACGTATTTTCCCAAGACGCCGAGGTCAACGATATTCTGCGCGATAATTTCGATCCCGATACAAATATCGATTGCGTAAAATTAACACCTTCCCATATCTCTTTGCTCAAAGAACTCGGCCTGACGGCCACCAATGTAAGTCTCGCCATCGTCGGCGGCGAGGCTTTGTTCGCCGATCAAGCGCATTATCTTCATCGCCTCAATCCGCGCATGGCGATTTATAACGAATATGGCCCTACGGAAACGACAGTAGGCTGCATCGTCAAAAAAATCGCGCCGCAAGAAGAACGCATCCTCATCGGCCAACCCATCGACAATACGCAAATCTACATCCTCGACCGCCATCATCGCCCCGTTCCCATCGGCGTTCCCGGCGAGATATACATCGGCGGCGCGGGCGTGGCGCGCGGCTATCATAACCGCCCCGTCCTCGATGCCGAGCGCTTTCTGCCCAATCCCTTCCGGCCCAACGAACGCCTGTATAAAACTGGCGATCTAGGCGGCTGGCTGGCGGACGGCCAAATCGATTACTTGGGGCGCAACGACGATCAAGTCAAAATCCGCGGACATCGCATCGAGTTGGGCGAAATCGAACGCCGCCTGGCTCAGCATGAAGCCATGCGCCGAGCGGCGGTAATCAGCCGGGAAATCGAACGGCGCGGTACTGAATTGATTGCCTATTATGTCAGCAGCGAAAAACTGAACGCCGACGAGCTGCGGGAGCATTTGCAAAAAACGCTGCCCGATCCCATGATTCCATCTTATTTCATCCAGGTGGATAGCATCCCGCTAACGCCCAGCGGCAAAATCGACAAGAAGGCGCTGCCGCTTCCCATTGAGGATGGCAGCGAGAGAACCGCCATCGACGCCGCCCCGCGCAATCGCTGGGAAGAACGGCTGGCGCGGATATGGCGCGATATCCTGCAAGTGGAAACCGTCGGCGTACATGATAACTTCTTCAAACTAGGCGGACATAGTTTAAAAGCCATGCAGATGGCGGCGCGGATTCAGAAAGTGTTGGGCGTCAAAATTCCGCTGCCAGTACTATTTCAACTTTCCACTATCGCCCAGTTGGCGCCTCGCATCCAAACGGCGCAAACCGCCGTCTACGCCCCCATCGCATCGGCGCCGCCGCAAGAATACTACGACCTATCGCACGCCCAAAAGCGCTTATGGATTCTTCATCGTATGGGAGCCGCCTCCAACGCGTCCTACAATATGCCCAAAGCCTTTTTGTTCGAAGGCGAGATGAACGCCGCCGCCTTGAATCGAGCCTTCTCCGTCCTGATCGAACGCCATGAAGCGTTGCGGACGGCATTCGTGGAAATTGAAGGCGAACCGCAGCAAAAAATTCATCCCGCCATAGAATTTAAAATTCAAGAATACAATCTATGCGCTGAAACCAACGCCGAAAGCCAAGCTCGCGCCATCGCCGAGCGCGAGGCTGTTCTTCCCTTCGACTTGGCGCAGCCGCCGCTTCTGCGCGCCGCCATAATGAAGATCGGCGAAAACCGTTTCGTCTTTCTTCTTGTTATGCACCATATCATCGGCGACGGTTGGTCGCTGACGGTTTTATTTCAGGAATTGCTCACTCTATACGCCGCCTTCCAACGCGATGAAACCAATCCCCTCCCGCCGCTGCGCATTCATTATAAAGATTTCGCCGCCTGGCAAAACGCTCAAGATTTCACCGCGTTAGAACATTATTGGCTAGATAAATTGTCCGGCGCTCCGCAGCGCCTGCGCCTGCCTTACGATTTCGCGCCGGAAGAGGAGCGGGATTTCCGCGGCCAGACCGAAATCCTCGCGTTGGACAATGCCATAACGCAAGGATTGCAAGCGCTGGCGTTGAAGAAAAACTCGACGCTGTCGAATGTCGTGTTTTCGCTATTCAATCTGTTCCTCTTCCAAATTTCCAAACAAGAAGAGTTCTGCGTTGGAATCGCCATCGCTAACCGCAATCATCCCGATACGGAAAACCTCATCGGCTTCTTCGTCAATATTCTCCCCATCCGGATGCGCTTCTCTAGCGAAATGGAATTCGACGAATTATTAGATCAAGCCATCGAGAATACTTACGAAGCGTTCGAGCGTCAGGATTATCCCTTCGATCTCATGATCGAAAAACTCAATCCCGGCCGCATCGCCAACCGCCAACCCTTGCTCAATGTGATCTACGGTTTTCAAAACGCATCCGATATCCGCATCGATCTCGGTCTGCCGGATTCATTTCAACAGGAAAATAATTTCGGCGCAAACCGCTTGCAACCATTCGATCTATCATTCGAAACTTCAAAATTCGATTTGACTCTATTCGTTTATGAAGAACGGGATCGCTTGCATTTGGCCTTGGAATACGATTCGGATTTGTTCAAACCAGAAACCATACGCAACTATCTTTCTATTTTGGATCGCTTCGCTGCAATGATCGCGCCATCCCATTCCGCGGGGGATAACGTATCATGAAACTTGGCGAATTCTCCCTATTCCAAGAGAAAGACAAAGGCGGCGATCTTCTCGATCTCGTTAAGAAATTCAATCGGAATCGAACAGATTACCCCAAAAACCAAACCGTCCACGCCATTTTCTCCAAGCAAGCGGCCAAGACGCCCGGCGCCGTCGCCGTCATTCACGGGGATGAAAGCTTAACTTATCGAGAACTAGACGAGCGCTCCAACCGCTTAGCTCGTTTCTTATTAACGCAGAGATTGGAATCCGAATCGTTAGTCGGCGTAATGCTCGACCGCTCATTGGAAATGGCCGTCGCTCTCGTCGGCATTCTCAAAGCAGGCTGCGCCTATCTCCCCATCAATTACGATCTCCCTTTTCCGCGCATCCAATATATGTTGAACGACGCCTGCGTCCGCGTTCTCCTTTCGGAAAAACGCTATATCCGCACGCTCAACAAACTGCAATGGGAATGCCCGAAATTACAGGCGATCTTCTGCCTGGACAGCCGCGATATCTACGCCGAACCCGAAGAGACGGGCGAGATGATGAAGGAAGAGATGTGGGAATTCATCCGGCGCGACGTCTTCGACGACATTTCCGGCGGCGGCTGGCGCAGCAGTTACACCGGCGAATGGCTTAGCCGCGAAGTCATGGACGAATACGGAGATAACATCCGGCAAAAAATGGCGCCCTATCTGAACCAGCGTTCGCGTGTGTTGGAAATCGGCTGCGCCTCAGGCATCAGCCTCTTCCGCCTGGCGCCGCTGGCGGGATTCTATTGCGGGACGGAATTATCCCGCGATATTCTCCATTGGACGGAACGGGAAATCCAAAAACGGGGATGGAAAAATATTCGCCTCGCGCCATTGGCCGCTCATGAAATCGACCGTCTGGAAGAAAAGAATTTCGACGCCGTCATCTTCAATAGCGTGATTCAATGCTTCAGCGGCTATAACTACCTGCGGGATGCGTTGCGCAAAGCCATCGCGCTCATGAACGATGAAGGCCGCATCTTTCTGGGCAATCTATGGGACGAGGATTTGAAAGCGGATTTCGTCCGTTCTCTCCAGCAATTCGCCCGCGAACACGCCAGCGAAAGGTATTCGACGAAGATCGACCGTTCCGAAGAACTATTCCTATCGCGAACGTTTCTGCAAGACCTACGCCACGATTTCCCCGAAATCGCCGCCATCGAATTTTCCCAAATGCTGGGTCAGGCTAAGAGCGAACTATCCGAATACGGCTACGACGCCATTCTTACGATCGATAAAAAGAATACTAAAACACATCCGCCCCTACCGCCGAGAAGCAAGCATCAATTCGACTTGCGGGCATTGGACAATCTTTCCGCCGATCCCGTAGAAGAACGAGGCTGCGGCAACCATCTCGCCTATCTCATCTACACGTCCGGCACTACCGGCCTGCCCAAGGGAGCAATGATCGAACATCGTTCCATCCTGCGGCTGGTTTTGAATACGAATTACATCGATCTCGGCGAATCCGACCGAATTTTGCAAACGGGCGCGCTCGCCTTCGACGCCTCGACGTTTGAAATTTGGGAGGCGTTATTGAATGGCGGGGCTGTATGCTTTCTGGAAGAAGAGGATTTATTGAACGCTGTCGAATTGGGACATTTGATCCAAAAGCATAAGATCACCACGATCTTTTTGACTACCAGCTTATTCAATATGCTGGTAAGCGAAAATGTTGAAATATTCCAGGATTTGAAAACGCTGCTCACCGGCGGCGAAAAAGCCTCCGTCCATCACTTCAACAAAATCCGCAAGGCCTTCCCTTCCCTGACGCTGAAGCATGTTTACGGCCCCACGGAAAATACGACCTTCACAACCTTCTTTAATGTGGAAAAATGCTACGAGCGCGATGTTCCCATCGGCGCGCCCATCGCCAATTCTTCCGTCTATATTCTCAACGAAAATCTGCAGCCGGTTCCCATCGGTGTTCCCGGCGAACTATGTACGGGAGGCGATGGATTGGCGCGGGGCTATTGGAACGATCCGGCTTTGACAGCGCGCAAATTCATCCCTCACCCTTTCGCAACCGGCGAACGCCTCTACCGCACCGGCGATTTTGCCCGCTGGCTGCCGGACGGCGCCGTCGAATTTCTGGAACGCATGGACGACCAAGTGAAAGTGCGCGGCTATCGCATCGAGCCGGGCGATATCGCCGCTTGCATTTTGCATTTCAACGGCGTGAAGGAGGCCTTTGTCTTAGCGAAGAATTTGGGAGACGAAAGCAATGAATTGATCGCTTATGCGACGGGCGACAAGTTGGATGTCAACTCTCTGCGCGAGTTTCTTAAAGGCGAATTGCCCGATTACATGATCCCCGCCCATCTCATTCCTTTGGATAAGCTGCCTCTCAACGCCAGCGGCAAGGTGGACCGCCGCGCCCTGCCCGAACCGGCAAGGCAGCCCCTGACGAAGAGCCAATCCTACGCGCCGCCGCAATCGGAAACGGAAAAACAACTCGCCGCAATCTGGGAAGAAGCGCTGGACCGCCAGGGCATCGGCGTCCTTGACGATTTCTTCGATTCCGGCGGCCATAGTTTGAAAGTGGCTAAAGTGGTCTCGCTCATCGAAAAAAGAATGAAGGTCGTCATTCCCTTTACCGTCATCTTCAAAGCCCCCACTATCCGCGAACTGGCGCTACGCATCCTCGATTGCGCCAAATTCGGCTGGGAAGGCATTGACGAAGCGATGGTTCTATTAAGCGGAAAAACGGACGGCCCCAATCTCTTCGCTTTCCCGCCGGGGACGGGAGACGCCGCCAGTTACATCCAAGCCGCAGAGAGTTTGAAGCCTTGCTGTTTTTATGGATTCAATTTCATCGAAGCCGCTTCCCGCATTAAGGACTACGCCGATTTAGTCATGTCCGTCGATCCGGAAGGGCCGTATCTCTTCCTGGGCTACTCCAGCGGCGGCAATCTAGCTTTTCACGCCGCCAAAGAGATCGAAAACCGGGGCAAGCGCGTATCCGATATCATCATGATCGATTCGGGCAGAAAGACGGAGCGTTTTCATTTCGATGATGAGGAAGTGCAAAAAGTCGCCGACGAATTTCTCAACCATGAAAGCAACCGGCCTTATTTAACCAATAGCGTTTTGCGGGAAAAAGCGGAGCGCATGATCCGCCATTCTTACGCCTGCTTCGAGAATCTTATCGACGATTTCATTGTTGACGCCAATATCCACGTCATCCTCTGCGATAACTCCACCGACGAATACCGCGACGAACGCGGCCGCCTCATATCGAACAAGAAAGGTTGGAGCGAAGCCGCTCGAGGCGAATTCAAAACCTATCAAGGGGCCGGAGATCATAACCACATGCTCTACAAGCCCTATTTGGAAAAGAACGCTAAACTGATCCGAGAAATCATAGACAAAACCTTAACCGCTAATCGTCTTGCAAAAAAACCTCATGCAAAATTCAATTATTCCTCCCCCAAGCTTGGGGTAGGTTCAGGAGGGGGTTGCGTTAAGTCTAACAAAATCAACCCCCCTCTAACTCCCCCCAAGCTTGGGGGGAGAATTTAAAGGCGGATTTTATCAATTTTACAATAACCTCAAAGGGAAACACAATATGACGAATATTTTTCAGCGTAGAGAATCCGAAGTACGCTCCTACTGCCGTTCCTTTCCCGTTGTCTTCGAGAGAGCCAAAGATTCGTTCCTCTACGACGCTGCGGGACGAGCTTATCTCGATTTTTT
This sequence comes from Candidatus Omnitrophota bacterium, assembly GCA_040755155.1. Lineage (NCBI taxonomy): Bacteria > Pseudomonadati > Candidatus Omnitrophota > Candidatus Omnitrophota bacterium. The sequence goes on from JBFMBP010000037.1 coordinate 72,297, forward strand.
CTGCGGGGCGGGAACCATGAACTACGGCCATAATCCCGACGAGATGAAGAAGGCGCTGATCGAATACCTGCAAAACGACGGCGTCATTCATAGCCTGGATATGATGACGGCGGCTAAGAAAACTTTTCTGGAACGCTTCGAATCCATCATCCTGCAGCCGCGCGGCCTGGATTTCAAAATCCAATTCGTCGCCCCCTCCGGCGCCAACGCCATCGAAGCGGCTTTGAAACTATCCCGCGCCGTGAAAAACCGCTCTAACGTCATCGCCTTCACGAATAGTTATCACGGCCTCAGCGCCGGAGCCTTATCGGTTACTAGCAATTCCTTCTACCGCCGCGAAGCCTATATCCAACGTTCCAACGCGGTCTTTATGCCCTATGACGGTTATTTCGGACCAGATATCGATACGATCGAATATCTGCGCAAATATTTGGAAGATGAAAGCAGCGGCCTTGACCGGCCAGCGGCGGTTGTCATAGAAACGACGCAAGCCGAAGGCGGAGTACGTTCGGCCAGCGATCGATGGCTGCAACAATTGCAATGGCTTTGCCGCGAATTCGATATGCTCATGATCGTGGATGACGTTCAGGTCGGTAATGGCCGCGCCGGAACCTTCTTCAGTTTCGAACGCGCCGGAATCCAGCCGGATATGGTTGCCATGTCCAAAGCCATCGGCGGCTGCGGCCTTCCCCTCTCGATTCTATTGCTCAAGCCTGAATTGGATCAGTGGAAGCCGGGTGAGCATACTGGCACCTTCCGGGGAAATAACCTTGCATTTGTGGCCGCCTCGGAAGCGCTGCGTTACTGGGAAACCAACGACTTTTCCCAAACTATCGCCCATAAATCCCAAATTATGGCGGATCGATTGAACCAAATCAAAACGAAATACCCCCAATTGGATATCCAGATTCGTGGAGTGGGTATGATCTACGGCATGGAGATTCCCAATCCCGAAATCAGCCAGGCCGCCGCCAGCGAGGCTTTCAATCAAGGCTTGATCGTGGAATTATGCGGCGTGAAGCATAACGTTATCAAATTCCTGCCGCCATTGACTATCAAGGAAAATTACTTGACGCTTGGATTGGATATTATTGATAAAAGCCTGCAATCCGTTTTGTCGAAGATATCGGTGGCCGCCATCGGCGATTTCCTATGAACGCGATGTTTTTAGACGGCGAAGCAACAACAGAAGTTTTCAAGTACGGCGTTTTTCTTCTTCGAATTGACGGCTCCAGGCGACAGACTTGGGGATGCCCTCGCTGAGAGTCGTATGCGGGTGGTAGCCGAGAAGTTTTTCCGCTTTTGAGATGTCGGCGATATAACGGGTTACTTCACCGGGTTGGGTGGGAGTGAAGGAGATTTTAGGATCGACGCCGACGGCTTTTCCGATAAACCGAGCCAGGTCTTCCAAACTACTACCATCGCCATAAGCTAGGTTAATCGTTTGATTTACGACTTCCTTGCTCAGAAGTTTTTTAATCCCCAAACAAATACCATCCACGCAATCGTCGATATAGGTGAAATCGAGGATTTTCTCTTTGCCGTGGATGACGATGGGCAATTCCTGCGAGATGCGTTTGATAAAAAGCGGCGTCACCCGCTCCATGCGCTCCAAATCGTTGTCGTAGCGCCCATAGACGTTACTAAAACGAAAGACGATGTAGGGCAAGCCGTAGCATTGGGAATAGGAATAGATAAACGCCTCGCCCGCGATTTTACTGGCGGAATAGGGGCTTTCGGCGACGACGAAATCGGCGCAGGATTCGTTGGTTTTTTGGCGGTGGATGTCGCCGTAAACCTCGCGCGAACTGCCGAAGATAATCGGGATTTCCGCCAGCCGGGCGCTCTCGGCGGCGTGAAAGGTCATAGTTACGTTTTCCAAGGCGCGCGAGGGTTCGCGCACTAGTTCGAAGACCTTGGCGTAAGCGGCGAGATGGACAATCAACTCGATCTGAAAGCCTTTGATGAGTTCCAACATGCGCCCAACGCAATCGCTTGTGAGGTCTACAAGACGGGTTGGAATTTTTTGCGTCCAATCGTTGGGACGAAAATCGACGCCCAACACGTTATGCCCTTCATTCAACAACCGCAATCCCAGATTAGTTCCAATCTGTCCGCTCGATCCGGTAATAAGTATATTCAATGTTTTGCAACCGATCCTATTCGTTGTCCTATCGGCTTACGCGCCGTCAAATACCGCCCTTCGGCGTAAAAAAGAATCTTGGTCGCATATAGTACGAACGTCAAGAAGCATGGAATCTAAAACAGCGATTAGTGGTTAGTAACCAATAGTAATTTTGGTAGGGCTCGCTTCGCTCGACCCACCCTACGATTTACTACGATTTACGAGGTGTTTTAGTAAAGAATTAAAAAAAACAAGCTTTATCTATTTTGTAAGAACCGCTTGGGATAGAAATAAAGAAGGCCGGCGGGGCCGGCCTTCTTTGAAAGGATTTTCATAGAAATTACTGGGATGCTCGGTTTTCCGGGTTCATGCCGATTTCCTGGCCGGACGGCGGCGCTTTGGGCTGAGCGGACGTATCGCTAATGGATGATACCCCCGATCCTTTTTCGTCCGTCTTGAGAATGGCGATGGCGCCGGTGAGGGATTTGAGGCTTTCGTTCATGGAATCCAGCTGCTGATCCACCTGCTCGGCCATGCCGCTGAATTGCTGGAAAACCTCCTCCAGCTGTTTGACTTGATCGGGATCGCTGGTCCCAGCGAGATAAGCGCGGGCGCGATCCCGTGCGGCCTCGAATTGGCGCGTCATCTCCGAACGGGCGCCGCTCAAGCGTTCGGCGAGGGAATCAAGGCCGGAAGCGAGAGTTTTGAATTCCTTGCTATCCTTAAGAGGAACGGCGGCGGATTTCGCGGATTCCTTCTTGATGTTCTCCAATACGGTGGAGAGATTTACCATTGATTCGTTCAACTGCTTCAAACCTTTGCAGGTCTCGTCCTTTACGCCCGCTACGTCCGATTTCAATTCGCTCTTGGTTCCTTCCACGCCCTCGCTGGTGAGGAAGAGTGTTTTCATCATGGATTCGTTGGCGGCGCCGACAGTCTGCTTAAGGTCGGCGAATTTATCCTGAAGCGCGGCGAGAGTCTCCTTGACGCCCTGTTCCAGGACGCCGGTTTTATCGCCCAAGGCGGCTAATTGCTCCTCATTCGTTTTACGCCAACCGGGCATGAGGTTATTCAATTGATCTAGCGAGGTTTGCGCGCTTGCGATGTTATGTTGAGAGTCTTTAACCAGATTGGCAAGAGAGGCGAGTGCGGCAAGATTGTCGGTTTGGTTTTTGTTCGATAATTCTACTAAATCCTTAAGCGAAATGGTGGAAGTCTCGATTTTCGAGAGTATTACCGTCTGCGATTCGTTTAAATTGCCTTTGAGATTATCGATAGCGTCCGTGAATTGTTTGGAAGCGTTCTCCTGGTTTTGAGCGAGAAGCGCGGTAAGTTCGTTTTGAGAATTCTTGAAGGAGTCGCGGAGGGAAGCCGATAAGCCATCGCTGTTTTCGGCGAGAGATTGAGTTGTTTTGGCGAAATATTCGTCTTCTTTTTGGTTCAAATCCAGAATGCCTTTAGCAAGTACGGATGATTTCTCGTTCAGATTGGCAAGTACTTTTTCTTGTAAGCTAGTCAAACTGCGGTCAAGACTGCTTTTATTGTTTTCCAGGGAACTTGCGATAGGCCTGGCCTCCGCCGCGATAGCTTTTTGGGTTTCGGCGGCGAGGTTTTTCTCCATTCCATCCAAGCGGTAGTCCACATAGGCGGCCATGCCAACCCAGGAACCGACGATCGTAACCAAACCGGCGACCACTAAACTAGCGGACGACCGGTTTTCCGGCCCTTGGGGGGATGCGATTGAAGACCCCCGAGGCGGGTGCGTAGTGTTTTGAAGGTTTGACATCTTTGCATCTCCTTTAGATAAGAGGCGATTTATTTAAAATGTTCCGTCCGATCCCTCAACCGCCAATTCATAAAATAACGGCGTAATGGCGATTGCCTTGGGCCAGGGACGGCGATTCGGAAACAGTTCAACGGAACGCAAAGTACAAACCAACGGTTTTCGCCGTTCGTTCCGAAAGAAAACTATTCCGCATCGCCTGAGATGATATGGTCCTGGCGATAATTCGTCCCTGAATTATTTCTCAGGTGGAATTCTTGGCGTTGTCCGCGTTCCACGCGGATTATCCCTCAACCCAAGAATCGATCCTTGATGAGGACGCCGATGCGCCGCCGCGTCCGTCCCAATCATGAAAACGGCGCTACTGGCGCATAAGCGCTGACAAGAGGCATGATGGGGAAAGAACGCATCCCCAATAAGCAAGACTCGAATGGATGAAGCCTATCGGCCGGAAACAACAGGACCGCCGCCGAGCGATCCCTATCGCGGGAGGACTGACAACAACGCGATGCTGGGATTCGATTTGCCATCGCAATCCATAAACAGAATCTATTGGATAAACAAATCTAAAACCAGCGCCATCGCGTTGGGAGTTCTCTTCGATTCGGGATTCGCCGGCCGGCGCATCGCTATCCTTTCGCGCCGGTATCGCTCCCCCTTGGAGCCGCACCGTACGATTCCCTCAACCCCGTTTCGAACAAGAGAAAAGGCGGCATAGAAGCAAGCCGCTTTTTCGATACGATGCTCCGTCCGTTTTTCATCGTACGGAAGTATAATGACAATAGGATCGACGCCTGTCAATCAGAAATAAGAAATATTTGCAAAAACTTTGCGCACCTAAGCGGTTTTTCGTTTTCAACCGCCGCGCCGATTGACTGAAATCGCATCCGAGTGTGAAATCAGTGGATGCGCCTCATACTGTTTTACGCAACGAATGGAGGTTCGATACATGGGCAGCGCCATCGATTTATTGCGCAAGCGAGTCAAGAGAGAAGGCCAAGTTCCGATAAGCCTGGATATCGATTACGCTGTAATCTTCAGTTCGCTTCAGGGCAATCTGCCAATCAACAATCAGGCCAAAGGAACGATCGGCGATATACCCGTGGAATTGCAATTCGAACATTCCATCGTTCCCAATACAATGGGTTCTTTTCCCATTAATACGTTATTGACTGGAATGATCGGAGACGATCCCGTGCGGGCGAAAATGACTTATAAGATCGTTTTTTCGACCATTGCGGGCAATATCCCCGTCAACACCGGCATATCTTGGAAACACGAGGGTAAAGAATACTTTTTGACAATGCCTTATACGCTGGTTCCTGCGGCGGCGCGCGGCGGCGGCGCGGGGTCGGGAGGTTCGACCGGAAGGAAAGCCAAAAGAGTATTCACTCCCAAATTTTCCCGTGGAAAAATGATCCAGGTGGACGAGGTGATATCCGGCAGCGGCGGACCATCTCAGGAAGCGGGACGCCCGATTTGCAAGGGGATTTTTGGCATGATCGACGATATCGAAGTGAATCTGCAATTCGATTATACCTATTACATCAACACCAGCAGCGGCCGCAACCCCATCAATATCCGCGCCAAAGGCTATCTGGCCCCCGCGTCGCCTCAATAAATCGAATAAATTATTATCGTTTAACGCCCTCATGCGCGCGGCCTTCTTGCGCTGAGGGCGTCAACGTGTTCTTGGACGATTTCCGGCGGCGTATCCATCACCAATTTGCGGAAAGACCAGATCAACAGAACTACGTCGTCTACCCGGCCAAAAAGAAGAGAAGGAAAATCTTTAATAAGATCGAAAGGCAGAAAAAAATAGGCGATGGCGAAATAGCAAAACAATTTCAGATGAAGCGGCACTCGCGGATCGTTCAACAAACGGGAAAATAGCCGGATAAAATTTGGAAGATGATAAATAAATGTAAGAATCGCCGCCGGAGAAAAATGGCCTATCGTCTCCATGAAGCGCGAGAAAAGGAAAGGATTTCTGCTATTCATGGTTATATCTAACCGTGAAAATCGCTGTAATCAACCCGCAATCGAAATGAGAGATGAATGATGAGCCCCCCTACCGAGGAAAGGTTCTCGGCGATTGCAGGAAGAAAAGCCCTGCCGCCTCGCCGCTGAAACGGCTATTCTCGTTTACCCCTTTTAAAGGGGCATTTGAAAATAGCCCAGATTTTCAAGGCTATCAATTATGCGCAAAAATTTTACGAAGAATGTCGGGAGGATCAAAGGCTTCCTAGATTAATGGTCCATAAAGAGAAGCGGCGTTAAAAATCGTCAAGACCTGAACCAATCCTCTTATTAGGATAGTAGGCCCGATGGGATCGTTTTTCCGCCCAAGCCAGCCGCCGAATTTGGCGATCAAGGCAAGTAACCGCCACCGAAGATCGATTTCGGGATTGTGAAGGTCGTGAGAAGCCCGTTTGAGATTCTGATAGCTTTCCTCGTCGAGATATCCCCCGGAAGGCAGATTCAGATCGGCCATGAGATGATGAAGCATCATGGCGGCCGCCGTGAGCACCACGAGTAATTTCGCGGTTTTGGCGGCGTTGGAGAATCGTTGTTTTTCGACCCGGTAGCCGCTCTTAAGAAGTTTTTTAAAAATCTTCGATTTTCCAACGCAATTCATACAGGCGTCCGACATACGTCAATTGTTCCCATGTCTCGACCGGCAAGGTCGTGAACAAAACCCAACAAAACGCTTCCTTCCCTGGAGGCGGATTCGTTTCCCGAATGACAACCAGATGGACCTCGATCCCATCGCCGATCCGTCTTGGCGTTTTGATGGGAGAAATCCAGAACGCTGACATCGTGCGCCACCATCACATCGGATTGAGGAGGCAGGATGTCGCAAACCATTTGCGCCCGAATTGTTCGCAAGTCGCGAATGGAAATCCGATCATTGTCCGCGAATCGGTAGAGGGAAATGAGATCGGGCCAGGGATGATCGCCTTGACCCGCCGCTTGGGGCCTGATCTTTACCCACAAGTCGAGGGGATTACTCAAGGGCAAAAACAACCTTGCCCTAGGCGCCCCATTAATCAAGGGCGGAAGGAGGTTTCATTTTTTACGTTTCCGAATCAGGAAAACACGAAAGGGCGCGAATACCACGAAAATTTCGAATCGCAGATTTCACGGACGAGTCGGATTCTATGGAGTTAACATGCGTTTTTCTCCCCCAGCCTTGAAAGGCTATTATCAAATGCCCCTTGAAAGGGGCAAACGGTAATAGCCGTTTCAACGGCGGGTTCATGGAGGGGATTCCACTTTCGTGTTTTTCTTTTTCATTTCGTGTTTTCGCGATTCAAATGACGATGATAAGATATTCTTGTAACTTCCCATTGCGCGTAACATGAGTTATAAATAATAACAAATCCTACCCGACATAGTACGGGATTTAAATGTGGAATGTAGTGGGGTAAAGCAGGCGTCTCGCCTGCAACAACAAGGCAGGCGAGACGCCTGCTTTACCCGCTTGCAAAAAAAACGATGTCGAGTAACTTAGTTCGTATTTAGTATTATGGCTTTGTCTCAGTGAGCTGATGTTGAGGCAGCCATTGCTCATCCAAATATTTTTTATAATCCTCGTATAATTTCACCGTATCCGGCCCGCCCGGCTTCAGAGACGCCCACTGCGCATTCATCAATCCAGGATATTGAAAACAAAGGATTTTTTCGAAATTCGGGAAACGGACCAGGTCGCTTACGAGTCCATCGATGGGACGAGGATACAAATCGTTCTCCGGCCCGAAGAGAAATACTTCCATATCCATCCACAAATGCGCTCCCGCTTCGTCGCAAAGCGTTTGCAGCCATTGCGCCGCTTCTTCGCCCGAAACGTCATTCTCCGGCATACGGTGGAAGCCGAAGGGACAAACAATATCGCAGTATTTCAACAACTCGCACCAAGTTTTTTCTCCGCTTTTCATGGAATGGCAATTCGGCGCCAGCATGATGGGTTTTTCAGGCGCGAATCGTTGCACATATTCACGGAATCCTTTAAAAAACTGAACGATCTCTTCGCGATAGCGCTGAACGTCTTCCGGCTTGTTCGAAGAAAAAGGCGCAAGCGAACCCGCCGCTTCTTCGGAAATATACCATCCGTAGAAAGAAGAATGATGGCCGTATCTTTGCCATAATTCCTCCGCCGTCCGCTTATGCCATTCCAGCGAAGCGGGCGTGAAATCGAACCAGGCGTACATTCCAACGCCTAAAAAGACGAACATGCCTCGCATGTCGGCTTCCGACAAAATCGCATCGATCGGATCCTTGGCCGCCATCTCCATGCGTCCGGGATAAAGTTGCGAGGGATAAAACGCCAAACCTTTATATCCATTCTTTTCGATTTGGTGCTTCCCATGATATTCCTGGTGGCGGAGGGTCTCTTCGATCACAACGATATTCATCTCGATCTCGTTCATGGCGCGCATCAGTTCCCGCCAATCCCCGTCTTTCATCTTTCGGATTTCCGGATTCCAACGTTTGCCTTCCTGTTCGCTCCAATGAACGATTCCCGACCAGGCGCCGTCGATTTTTCTCACAGAGCGAATAGGGGAAGGCAAAATTTCGATAGTCGTCGAAGCGCATTGTACGCCGCCGTTCATCTTGAGAGTCAGTATCAAATCATGACGTCCCGCCCGTCCGGCGGCGGGACAGCGAAAATAGACTCCTGCGCAAGATTTCGGCGCAACGGTTCCCTCCGCCTTTTGCAGAAGGCGATCGGAATCGATCTTGTCAAAGTAGAGTTCCGCTTGCCACGCCGTGGATTCCTCTGCGGCGTTATCGAATCCTCCGCGGACATCCAGGACGATTTGATCCGTAATGGGGGATGGCGGAATAACCGTAAGCCTGACTTCCGGCGAGGCAGAGTAGACGGATGGCGTCTTGTTTTCTGTCTCTGCGCAATAAGACGCTGATGGGATCGCTAATAATGATGTGATGGAGCAACATAACAAAAAAAGGCGAGGAAGGATCGATCCACTAAACATGCTTCTTCTCCCTTCAACAATCCACGAAATTTTTAATCACGGATTTTACGGATAATTTGGATTCTATGGAGTTACCATGCGTTTTCCCTCCCAGCATTGAAGGGCTGGAGTTATCCCGCACCGGGGCGAGATTGTATACTTTCAAAAAGTTATTCACAGGTACGCGCCGCTTTAAATATTCACAATAATAATATTTATTGGATTTCTTTCCTTTTTCTCACTTTTGAATTATAGGGCTATTACCAAATGCCCCTTTAAAGGGGCAAACGACACTAACCCGCCGCTACAACGGCGGGTTGACTTTCAATTCTTTTCGTGCTTTTTCATTTTTATTTCGTGTTTTCGTGATTCAATACAACGCGTAAATCATTCCTCTTTTTTCATCGTGCGTAACATGAGTTATTCATTCAACCTGCTTTGAAGCGCCCTCGTTCAATACAAAGACCAATCCCCAACCGCCGCGCCGCCATCGGACAAGTAAACGGCCGCTCTATCTCGCTCGCTTCCAATCACGGCGAATTCGGGACGCCCGTCGCCATTTAAATCCCCGGCGTCTATAGTCACGGGTTGGGCGACGGTCTCCATCGATACAGGCGCATCCAAGGATTTCGCATAATAAATGGAAACCGTATTGGCCTTTTCCTCCACAGTTAAAATATCGTCCCGTCCGTCCCCATCCATATCTTTCATCAATACGAATACCGGCTTTTCCCCCGTGGCCAGGCTTTGGCGTTGATTCAAGCCATAGGCGCCGCCGCTGAGGAAGAGCGTTAGCGTATTATCCCCGCTATTGGCGATAACGGCGTCTGAGAATCCATCGCCATCCATATCTCCGACGGCGCAAGAGACGGGGTCCTTACCCGCCTTTTTGTTATAAACGGGAAAAAGAAATCCGCCCGGCAAAACTTGGTAAAGATTGATCGTCGACGATCCCTTGGTAAGGATCAATACTTCCATCCGCCCGTCTTTATCCATATCGAAGATCGCCGTATCGACGGTATTTCTTCCCACGCCAAGAATGACGCCGTCTTCATACGTCCCGTCTTCTTTGCCTGGAAAGATGCTCAGGTTCCCATCGAACTCGCCCAGCGTTACGATGTCAGGAATCCCATCACCCGTATAATCGACGAGGAACGAGCGCAGGATCACGTCCCACAAATCCAACCGCGCCGCCTCCATGAACCCATCCGCCGCGGAATAATCCACTAACGTCAATTGAAAGTCGATGTCCAAGGAAACCGCCAATCTCGCCCTCGCTTCTCGCAGAAGCGGCAAGATGGTGCGCGGCCGCGCCAATCCGCCGAGACGATCCTTTACTTGCATTTCATTTTCGTCCTGGATTTTCAGCATGACGAGTTCGTTGCCCTCGCCCGAAATCAGGAACAATTCTTCTCGCCCGTCTCCATCCGCATCTGCGAAGGCCAGGTCCTGCAAATCGATCCCCGCTTCGGTAACGTCCCTTCTTGTGAACCGGTCCGCCGAGGGCGGCGGCGTAGGAACGGCGGTTGACGTCGCCGCGGGAGGGGGAGTAAACGTCGCTGTCGGCGACAAAGTTGGAGTAAGAGACGGTGTTGCGGTAAACGTTGGCGTCGGCGTTGGAGTCAATGTATTAGTAGGAGTGAAAGAAGGAGTCGGCGTATCAGTCGCTTTAGTAGTAGGCGTTCGCGTGCGGGTTGCAGATGGCGTGAAAGTATATGTCGGCGCAAGCCGAGGCGTATTCGTAGAGGCGGGACTAGGCGTATCCGATGGCGTAGGCGAAAAGGTGTTAGTCGGGGCAGGAGTTTTTGTCGGCGTCGGCGTGAATGTCGCTGTAGAAGTAAATGTCGGCGTGGGCGAATACGTTGCCGTCGCCGTTGGCGTTGCCGTATATGTCCATGTCGCCGCAGGCGAGAATGTCGGCGTAGGCGTCAGTGTATAGGTCGATGTTACTGTTGGTGTAAACGTCGGCGATGACGTCGGCGTATAGGTCGATGTTACTGTTGGCGTGAATGTCGGCGAAGGCGTCCAGGTATGCGTCGATGTTGCTGTGGGTGTAAACGTCGGCGAAGGCGTCCAGGTATGCGTCGATGTTGCTGTGGGTGTAAACGTCGGAGCAGGCGTCCAGGTTGGCGTAATCGTCGCCGTTGGCGATGGCGTGAAGGTCGGCGTCATGGTCGGCGTCGGAGTCGGGGTAGCGGGGATAAATCGCGGTTCTTGCAATAATATGGCGATCTTATTCCCCATATTGGGAAGTTGAGACGTTTCCAAAGCCAGAAGATCGTTCAGCCCGTCTTGATTGATATCTTCCCATTGCAATGAACTAGGAATGATATTAATGGGAAAAAAGGGCGGATATTCCTGCACAAAACCTTTATCGCCGATTCTGAACAATTTCACTCCCATAATCGTTTGTTCTATAAATGAAACAAAAATTCCATTTCCGTTTCCCGTAAGTCCCGAGACATATTTCATCGCCCACGAATAAACGCCTTCCCGGTCGTCGACGGAAACAAAAAGAAAGGGGGATTTCTGGGTGCAATAATAAAGCGTAACGGGATTGGAGCTATAATAGGATGTATTATTATTATCAAGGACTACAACCGAGTCCAAACCTCCAACCGCCGATTCGATGGTCGCCAGCAAATAGGGCGATGACGATGAAAAATAACTTTGGTAATCGAATCCAACGCCGTTCCCTTGATAAAAAAACGTTCCCTTTTTAGGACTGGCGGAAGAAGAAAGCAACGCCAGATCGAGCATTCCATCGAGATTGAAATCCTCCAAATAAACTTTGCCTGCGTAATTGGAATTGAACATCAGCTCAATGGGCGTATATTGGCGGTTCCCCTCGTTCCGCAAGAAAAACAACCGGCTGCCGCCGATACTATAATCGTAACGGTTGAATAGGATATCGATATCTCCGTCCCCATCGATATCTCCCAAGTCGAAGGCAGGATTGGGCGGCGTCGCGGATTCCATTGAAAAAACGACGGATGGAATGAAGGATTGCGGCTCCAATTCTCCCGCCGTCCGATAGAAAATATGAACGGATTGGCGCACTAAATCGACGCGCGTCGATACGGCGATATCTAATAGGCCGTCACCGTCCATATCCATAATGCGCAATTGTTCCGGAGAGGGCGCCGATAATCCAAAATGAGTTGGATTCGAATCGTCGAGATTGAAGTCCTTAAGAACCTTGATAATTCCTTTATCCCTCGAGCTGACGACGATTTCCTTGCCGCCGTTTCCATCCAAATCGGCGACGGCAAAATCGGACGCTTTATCGATATCCGGTATAGTAATCGCACGGACAGATAGAAAATACGGTCCGTTGGGATCGAGTACGTAACCCGGAGGGATTTCGATTTGCGCATCCAAGCGAGCGGGATGCGACAAGAATAGGAAAATGAGGAATAGAAACGTTCTTCTCCACAACATCGCTGCATCTCGCCAACCATAAATGACGGTTGGCATTTGACCTTCCGCCCTCCGCCGAACATATCCCATACTGCTTCGCGCGGAACCAATATTCTATTCTTCGCTCTGGGAATTCGAGAAAGAGTATATCTCAATCTTGCATTCTCCTCCAACGAATTTTTTTCTTCTTTATCGCCGCCGAGACATCCTAATGAATGGACGATAAAATCGTGATACAATAATAAAATTCTCTTTCTGCGATTACAACAAACAATGAAACAAGGGAGATTGGCGCGATGAAGCTTTTATTCGCCCTACTCACGCTTTGGGCCGCTCTGTCGGCGAATTACGATCCGCGCAACGCCGACGTTCCCGCCATCACCACCATGTTGGAGCAAGGGGACGGTTCGCGCATCGCCTTGCGCTATCGCGCCGTGCACTGGGGTTCCGCAACGGCTTCCGCTACTGACGCCCTGAAATTCTCCATGATAAACTTCACGCCAACCATGGGAACCGTCGAATCCAATGTTCAAATCAAGATCGGGCAGCAATCGTTCGATCCCGGACGATACGACCTTGGCCTCGTTCCGCAAAACACCGGCGTCTGGCTCTTCGTTATTTCGAAAGACGGCAAATCCGTCATCCGCCAGCCGGTCGCCATCACCGAAGAGCCGAACGTCGTCCCCCATCTCTCCTTCGTTTTTCGACCGGGAGTAACCAATCGGGACTTCATTTTCTCCTTTCTCTACGGTAACCTATCCACTTCATTCCGTTGGACGATTACCGGCGTCCCCTCCCGAACGGTTCCTGTCGGGGAAAGAACTGGACCTATGCCGGGCATGAATTCCGGCGTTGGCGCCTTCGGCGAAGGGAATCCCATGGCGCCCGGCTCGGAAAGCCGCGCCGCCGATGGACAAGTATCGGCGGGAACGGAAGCGATTCCGCTAGTTCATCCAAAAAGCGAATCATTGAGCGGTCCATCCCCCAATGCGAAGAAAAAGAAACCTGGCAGCGGCGCTTTCCGCAGAATGCTGCAACCGAAGAAAGAAGAGAACCAATGAAAGATAAATCCAAACGCAAAGAGCGAGCCCGCGCTCACGATTCATTAATCGATTTGGAGGAAATTTTAAAAAACAAAGAATTTCAAGAAATCATGAAAGAAAGGAAAAATGAGGAAATCGATCATCAGAATATTCCCGTTTTCCACAATCTCCTACTTGAAGAACCGTCTTTCCGCGCGCTTATGTTCGATCCTGTGACTACGACCCGGATTATGAGCGAAGTACAGCATCGCCTTCAAGCCAACGCCTCGCTTTCGGGAAAACCACTCGAGGACAATCAATTTTACGCAGCGACGATTCATGCTCTAGCGCCCTATACTCAGCCCGATATCTACCTGATAATTCTTTCCCGCTTCGCTAAAACGACGAAAATCAAGCGAGAGAGAAAACTGCTTCTCTGGGCCATCGCCGATATCGTCGCTACCATTGGCGATAAACTCGAACCTGGCCAATCCTCCGCCATCCGCGCGATCATCGTCGCATCGGTTACTCATGCTCTGGAAATCGTCAACGGCGTCAAAGAATGCGTAGACAAAAATCCTCCTAACGGTTTTACCTATGAAAAAATCTTGAACCGTTCTCTTACGATGAACGAATGGGGGGAACTCGCCGGCTTCTTTTACTCCCATGGTCCCGATTTCGCTTTTTCCGTCAGCCTACGGGCAATGGAGGCGTTTGAGCGTATCGTAAAGCCGTTCGGCTTCCGCTTCTTTCGCATTCTTCATTATCCCGACATCGTAAAAAAAACCCCCAAGCAAAAACTGATCGTCCTGCCGGGCGAACGGGAACAACCGCAAGAGGAAGAATCGCAAGAGATTCAATGGAATCGGCTCTCTCAAGCGATAACGATGGATATCATCGGTCACGCCAGCGATGATATCATTTATGAAGTCTTTCAATCGATCCAAAGATCGGCGGCGGGCGCCGTCGAACTGCCCGAAATCAGACCGGTTTTGAACGCCGCCGCCTGCGCCTTCGTCATTCCCATCGAAACCAATCCCTTCCTCATCAAATTATATGAAAATAGCGGCGAAAACGCCGTCGATATCAATCCCGCCGACGAATTGAATTTCATCCTCGATATCAAAGGTTCGCCCGATAATCCTGCGTTCTACCGCAAATACGCCGACCATCTCAACGGCAAAGGCGAACTCGAAGGCGCCCTCAGCGCCTACGTCCGCGCCAGCGAACTCCTGCCCCAGGAAGACGAAAGCCTGAATTCCCTCATTAAAGAACTGGATGAAAAATGGAGAGCGGCGCACGCTTCCAAACAAGAAACTCCTGTCATCGCTGAATCGTGATCGGAAAAATCGGCCGCATTTTGTTTATTAAAAGTATCATTTGCCGTAGCGATTTACCGATTTCTCTATTATTATTTTGCCTCGTTTATGGGAAATATATTATTTAACGGAATCATTGCGCTTTCATCGGGCTGAACAACAAAGGGATTTTTTAACGGATTCTAACCGTCAGAGTCGATCTTTCTGCTTGGATTTTGGATATCGGCGATCGGACTGTCGTTATTCTGTGGAGGACGTACTGAACCGAATATGGGAATATTGAATTCTTCTGCAAAATAATTAAATAAGGAGGATTCATCATGAACTTTTCATTCAGACTCGTAAAACCACAAATCATTCTTTCATCTCTCGTATTTTTTGCGCTGAGAAGCCTTTGTTTTCTTCCTTCCGCATCGGCGCAATTCACTGCCGAACGCATTTTGCCGGATATTTTCTATCGCGTCAATCAAACTTTCTTAATACAAATAAAAATAGTCAGCGACGTGTTTCCAATTACCGTAGCTGAGATTCCACCTAAAAATTGGGTCATAATTCGCCCCACGGCAAATGTATCACAGGATGGCATAATTACCTGGATTCTTGAGAGTCCTTCCGACCTGAAAACATTAACGTATACTGTTCGTACTCCCGCTACAATGGGAGAGACAGTAACTTTTTATGGATCAATCAACAATGAATCCATAAAGGGTATGACAACCATCTCGCCAATTCAAGAGCAAGGCGGAAATCCTTATTTTTATGATACTTATTTACCTACGAACTTTTTCTCGACCAATAAAAAATGGCCTGTATTGATTGTCGCTTCTGGCTATGGCGGCGCCTCGCTCGGGAAAGCCCTTTTAGCGGAAAACGATTTCATTCAATTTTCATTGCGTATTGAATATAGCGCATTTGCCGATCTTATTCATAGCGATCTCGCCACAGGGGGGTACGCGAAAGACTTTCTGCGTTTTCGTCAGACAATGGATGAAATCCTTTCCAACTATCCAGTGGATCGGACTCGAATCTATGTGAGCGGGCAAAGTGCGGGATCCGCTGCTTGCCTGATTTACCCGAGCAGAGATGCCGAAATAGCTGAATTATTCGCCGCTGTCGTACCTATGGCGGCGGCCGGCATAACAAGCAATGGCTTCGGATTCGACGTCGATCCTCTCGTAAATATTCCCATTTGGCAATTTTATTCGTTTCAAGATAATCCCTGGCACATAGAACGCGTAATCGAGGCGCTGCAAGAACGATCAGCGCATTTTCGATTTACGGAACTTATCGGCATTCCCCATTCCAATGAATATAAATCCGCGTTCGCTGCAAAGGAATTGTTCGAGTGGCTCCTCCAACAACAAAAGCCGATTCTTTACGCGTTTCGAGAAATATCCAGTTCATCTCTATCTCAAGGCGATTCCAAAGATGTTTCTCTCTATCTTTATGTACGCCATGGGGAAAATAGCAACTTTCGAGTCGAAGAACAATTCCCTTCCGAATGGAATGTGAAAAACATCGAAGTAACGAACGGGACATTCGTACTCGAAAGCAATGGCAGAATTATTTGGACGGGAAACAATATTTCTGAAAAAGCTGCGCTTTCCTATACATTAGAAGCATTGGAAACGCCATCCAGCGACTGCGCATTGGAATGCGTCTACTCCAATGAAACTGATTTTAAGGATACGCTTCGTTCCGACTTGCTTTTTATTCCCCCAAAACCACTCCCATTCTCAGAACATAGAATTGTCGGAATGGATGAAAGGAAGAGTATAGCGGGCCAATACGGCGAGGACTGGGCGATTGTCGGTACGGGAAAAGGCATATCATCCAACCAGGATCAATTTACATTCCTTTACAGGAAAATAGAAGGCGATTTTCGAATGGTTATCCATAATGCCCGCATCGAATACAATTGGAAAAGATTCGATAACTTGAATTCCAGTCTGCATCCATGGGCGAAATTGGGCATCATGGCGCGACAAGATATTACTCCCGATTCCGCTCATGCCTATGCGTTGATAAATTTTCAAAATCGAGCCTTGCTGCTTCAATCTCGAGGAAAGAAAGGCGACGCGAGTTCGATGGATAGCTTATCGAATGTCAAACATGCCTCAGTAAACGAACACAACAAAAATATTGGACTGAAAAGAAAGGGAAACGCATTTACTTGTTTTTATCCCGATTCATCCGGAAATGATGTTGATATCGATTCGATTGTTATTGAAATGAACGATCCTATTTACGTAGGCGTTGCAGCCACGGCATCGGGAACGAGCAAAAACATCGATCCCATGTATAGTTTTCCCTTTATTGAGCCGGAAGAAAACAAAGCGATTCTAGGCCGATTTTCGGATGTTCATTTGACTCCCATCAAAGAACCGTCGCCTATATCGCCATGGACGTTTTATTAACCCTAAACGCCGTCCTGCAGTGGAAAAACAATATACTTCGACAATCTGAAATCGCTCTTCCGACATTGAGTTTTGCGCAAATATCTTATAAAATTTTTATTAATATTCTCTTTAAGGAGCAATCCCATGCGAATACTGATTATCGTTCTTTTACTGCTTGCGCCCTCCAATCTGTTCGCCGACCGCGTCCTGGACAATTTCGAAAACGACCGCTCTCCCGCCAATGGCTCCGGAACCGACGTTTATTGGAATCCGCCTCCCGTCTCCGACTTCCAACTGGAGTTGGAAAAGACGAAAACGTTTTCCGGCGGAGGAGCGCTTAAAGTTTCCTGGAAACAAAAAGACCTATGGCCTAACTTCGTCATCGCCAATCTGCAAAAGAACCAAAACGCGGGAAAGCAATTTCTCAACGCCGATTCCATCCGCATGGCCGTCGCCGGTCCGGCGGGCAACATTATCGTTAAGTTCACCGATGCCAATGGCGTAGGAACAGGCGATTTGGCCAATATGAGAACCTCGGGAAGCGACGATTACGAACTTTATGAATTTCCCTATTTGGGCGTCGCCGCCGGTTTGAATCTCGATATCGAAAATATTTCCGAAATTCAATTGCTCGTCGATGCGGGCGTCCGCAGTACGGACAAGACAATCTACATTGACTCCATCGAACTGATCGCCGGATCGGGCGACGCCGCCGACGTTATCGCCGTCGTAGATAACTTCGACAACGATCTGTCTCTCGCCGACGATCCCAACGCACCCGACTCCTCTCCTTCCGGCCATTCTCTTATGCCCGGCCCCTTTGCGACGGCGGTAGTGGACGATCCAGCGGGATCGGGCGGCGCCGTTCTGAAAGTCGATTACAATACCAGCCCTTGGAACGTGTTATGGGTCGATACGTTGGACGTCATCGACTGGAGCGAAGCGGATGGCATATCCATCGACATCTACGGCGCGGCGGGCGGCATTCTGCTGAAATTGAAAGACGCCACAGGAGCGGAACAAGAACCCAGCGGCGGCTTCATTAAAAGTACGGGGGATGCCTGGCAAACTTTCTCTTGGCAATTCAACAACATTACTTCCGTCGATCTTACGAACATGGGTAAGCTCATCGTCTTCGTGGAAGGGCCCTCCGGCGGCCATGGAACGGTTTATTTCGACAACCTGAAACTGTTCGGCCCCATTACGGGAGTGATGGATTGGGAACTATACTAATTAATGGAATATCTTCCGCTTTTGCAATGGCATAATCATAATCAAGGGAGGCAATAATTATGAACGACTCCTTGGATTTGCGAAATGGATTGGACGCCATCGCCAAGATTCTCATCCGCTGTTTTTTTCTGGGAATTTTGTTTTTGTTTCTTTGGTTTCTATTGATTTTATGCGGCGGCGATTTCGTCTATCAATGGCATTCGAAATTCTTTGAGATTACGAGAGAGCATTTCTATTGGACAATGTATGCCGGGATAACCATTGCCAAATTGTCGATCTTCGGCGTATTCTTATTTCCTTACATTGCCATTCGAATGATCTTAGCGAAGAAATAAGGGAGAGCGGGCTTCCACGTCCGCAGATCATTTATTTCCCTCTGCGCATTCAATTCCGCAGGGCGGGCTAAAACCTAAACGCAACCCGCCCTGCGTTATTTGATACTTTATTCTTGTCCCCGCCGCCTCAGCGCCTGTATAATTCCCATCGCCGTTTCATACTCGGCGGATGTAAGTTTTAAGCGTTGAACAAGACAGCGTATGATTTCGATGCGCCGCCCGCGCCGTCCCGCTTTGAAAAAATTCGTTTCCTGCAAAAGCGCCGCCATCCCATCGACGATCCGATTGACATCAGCCTGGTGCGCGGGCGTTTCCGTCTCATCGTCAGCCTGTTTGGATATCCTGGTAAAGACCATAGATAGTTCGTATAAAACCACCGTCACGGCGTGCGAAAGATTCAAACTCAGCCTCTCGCTATGCAGCGGAATTTCGACAACCTTCTCGCACAGGCGCTTTTCTTCGTTGGATAGTCCAAAATCTTCCGGCCCGAAAACCAGAGCCATTTTTCCGGCAGGCGGCGCTGACTTCATTTCTTCCATCCAGGAAGGCACATCCAACTGCGGGCGCTTAAAATCGTGCCGCCGCCGTGAGAAGCCGACAATAGTATGACAATCCGCTAAAGCCTCCACTAAAGTCGAATAGACTTGCGCGCCGTCCAATATCTCCCGCGCCCCGCTGGCCGTTTTGTACGCGGGAGACCTTTCATCCAAAACAAACGACGGCGCCGCGAACCGCAAAGCATCGAATCCAAACGCTTTCATGGAACGAGCGGCGAATCCGGCGTTTTCCGGATGCTGCGTCCGTGTTAATACTACGACAAACGGGATTCCTCTCATTTCCATCTACGGGATCGGATAATCGCGGAATTCCTTGGCCGCTTCGTAGACCGCCAGGATGTTTTCCGGCGGTATGTTGGCCTGGATGTTGTGTACGGGATTGAAGACGTAGCCGCCGCCCGGCGCGAAGAGGCGGATTTGTTGGCGCACATGCTCGCGGATTTCTTCCGGCGTCGCGTTGGGCAGAACGCCTTGCGTGTCGCAGCCGCCGCCCCAAAACGTAATGCGCTCGCCGTATTTCATTTTCAGATGGGCGCAGTCCATATGCGCCGCCGTAAATTGAACGGGATTAAGAACCTCGACGCCTTCCTTAATTAAATCCTCGATATAGCACTCGCAGGAGCCGCAGCAATGGAAGAATAATTTGATATGGGGGCAGCGTTTTTTGACGGCGGAATAAACGGTTTTGTGTGCGGGGTGGATCGATCGGCGATAGGTTTCCATGCTGACTTGCGGCGCCGATTGCGTTCCCAAATCGTCGCCCATCTGAATCAACTGGATGAATTCCCCGACGGCGTCAAGGTAGCGCTCCAAGTTGACGAGATGTTGTTCAACGAAGCGTTGGATAAGCGTCTCGGCGAAGCCATCGCCGTCCGCCAGGTCCATCATAAAATTGCCCCATCCGCGCAGCGTTTGGCCGTATTCCAAAATATTGCCGCCAAAGCCGCCCATGAGCGCGTAATCCGTGTTTTGATAAAGAAACTGGGCGCGGCGCCTCATCCAGGCCAATTCCTCATCGGTATACATCGGGAGATTGTACGACTCCACAGGATCGCGGGGAGCGCCGAGAGGCGGCTGTACGGTTTCGAAATAAAGGCAGCCGGAAGGCATCCGGTTGACGACCTTGCCTTGGGGATTTTTGATGACATAGCCGCCGCAGCCGTCGGAGTCGATGGGGATTTGCGGCGGCGTTTCGGCGGGCGCGCCATCGGGAAGAGTAAAATGCCGCCAGGCGCGTTCGTCGGGGCATAGCGACGTGTTTACGATATCGACGATATCTACCTGAAACAATTCAAGAATTTCCGGCTCGATCTCCGCAAGTTGCTGAAGAACGTCGTAGACGCGGATGCGGCCTGTCGCAAGACCCAAATGTCTTTTTAGCCGGGCGTAGGCGATGGCCATAATGCCGGTAGAACGCATTCCGCCGCAGTCGATGGGCATTTTATCCAACGGGCGGCGTTCGATAGCGGCGAGGACTCGTTCGCGCGATTTCATTTCTTTTCCCTTCTAGGCGCAGATAAGCAATAATTATTATATTATGTCTTTGGCAGGAAAGTTTGTATACGAGCATTACTCTTCAAACCCGATTGCGCAAGCAAGCCATGACGATTCGGATTTCCTCGTAGGGGATTTCTCCGTTCAGAGCATCGTAAATAGGCTTGAGCCTTTCGTCTTCTGCTTTGCTGGCGGCGGCTTCTATTCTTTGCGCTTTCTCTTTATCCACCCAAGGCGACGGATCTACGATTCTCTTCTCGCCAATATATTCCTCTAAATATTGATACGCCGTCGATAAGGCGCGCTCCACCGTCGCCGCCGTCTCCGCGACGGAAGCGCCTTGGGAAAACATTTTGAAGGCTTTCCGCTTGGCGGCGGACGGTTTCGGGGCGGATTCTTCGTCTCGGTGCAATGTTTTCGAAGTAGAGGGGGGCATTACGTCCAACTTGAGGGAACGCTCGGCGCAATATTGTTTGATGACCGATACAAAGATATCGCCGTAGAGTTGCTTCTTCTTTTCTCCTACTCCTTCCACTTGGAGAAATGCCTTTTGAGTGGACGGCCTGCGTCTTGCCATGTCGCGCAAGGCGGCGTCGCTGAAGACGACGAAGGCGGAAATGTTGCGGTTATTGGCGAGTTCGCGCCTTTTTACGCGCAGCGCTTCAAACAGTCCCCGATCGACTCCCGCCCAGGAATCGCGGACGGCTTTGGAGGATGCGGCGGCTTTTTTCGACGGTTGCAGGAGACGAGGCGCATCTTGGCCACGGATGACGCGCCAGCCTTTTTCTGTAAGATTAAGGACGTTGAATTCGCCGGTTTTGCGCAAACAGCCTTGAGCGGCGAGCTGTTCTATCCAATCGCGGACGATGCGCTTTGGGTATTGGGAGAGGAGGCTATAGGTCGTCAACTGGTTATGGCCAAATTCCTCGATGCGTTTTTCGTTGGAGCCGATGAGCACGGAGGCCGTATAATCGCCGCCGAAGCGTTCGCCGAGGCGCTTGACGCAAGAGAGAATTTTCTGCGCCGTCACCAAAGAATCCTCGAGAACGTCAAGTTCGCCAAGGCAGACATCGCAAGCGGCGCAATTCTCCTTGTCCAAATCCTCGCCAAAGTAATCGAGGATTGTTTTGCGTCGGCAAACGACTCCCGTACAGTAGTCGTAAATTTCGTTCAGTTTGTCGATAGCGATCTTTTTGGGTTCCGCAGGCATTTTTTCGAGCAGTTTGCACCAGACGCTGTAATCTGAGTTGGAGTAAAAAAGGCAGCATTCCGCTTCCAGGCCGTCGCGTCCGGCGCGTCCGCTTTCTTGCTGGTAATGCTCCAACGATTTGGGCATTCCGGCATGGACGACGAAGCGGACGTTGGATTTATCAATTCCCATGCCGAAGGCGACGGTGGCGGCGATAACGTCGATTTTTTCTTGAATGAAAGCATCTTGGTTTTGCTTGCGCACGGCGTCGTCCAAGCCTGCATGATAGGGAAGGATATTGACGCCGCGCTCTTTCATCTCATCGCTCATCTCTTCCGCATCGGCGCGGCGGATGCAGTAGATAATGCCCGATTCGCCGCGATGGCGCTCGATAACCTTGCCGATTTGCTTGTAGATATCGTTGCTGCGCGCCACTTTATAAACAAGATTCGGTCGGTCGAAGGAGCCAACGAGAATTTCGGGATTGGTAAGATGCAATTGTTCCACGATGTCCTTACGGACGATCGAAGCGGCGGTGGCCGTATAAGCGTGAACGGCTTTATCGGGAAAGACTTCCTTGAGTACGCTCAACTGGCGGTATTCGGGGCGGAAGTCGTGGCCCCACATGCTGACGCAATGGGCTTCGTCGATGGCGACGAATGAGAGATCGATTTTTTTGAGATAATCGAGGAATCCGTTGGAGAAAAGGCGTTCGGGAGAGAGATAGAGGATTTTGAGCGTCTTGGAGTCCAGGCGCGAAAAGACGTCGTCCCGTTCCCAATAGGACAAGCCGCTATCGATGCGGGCGGCGGGAACGCCGCATTCCGCGAGAGCGTCGACCTGGTCTTTCATAAGGGAAATCAGGGGAGAAACCACAACCGCCGCGCCAGGCATACTCATCGCCGGCGCCTGAAAACAGAGCGACTTGCCGCCTCCGGTAGGCAATACCACAAGGGAATCGCGGCCTTGGAGGACGCTTTCCATCGCTTCTTTCTGCAAGGGACGGAAATCGTCATAGCCCCAGTATTTTTTCAATATATCTTTAATGCGTCCATCCAACATCAATACCCCAATCGCTTCCAATTCATCCCCTGCAGCCGATCGACGTCCATTAAACAGACAAGCTGAATCGAAAGACGGTTCCCTCCGCAGGCGAGGTTGCGAAACTTACTTTTCCTCCCAGTATCTCTTCGCCGAACAATTTCATGGAATAGGTTCCTAGGCCTCTTCCCGCTTCATTTTTGGTGCTGAAATGTCTTTGAAAAATTCTTAGCGAAACGTCTTCTGGCATATACTTTTTATTCCATACGCAAAAAGACAATTCGTTGTTCTTCATTTCGAAATACAATTTTACTTCCTCGCCTTCGTCCGATGCTTCCAACGCATTTATGGCCATATTGCTAAGGATTCGTAAAAACAGGGATAAATCGGTTCGGATTTTTTCCACAGGGATTGCTTGCGAAATAGTCAATGTTTTCCCTTTCATAGCCGGATGGTTCGAAAGACTCTTTTGCAGTTCGTCTATGGCGTCCCTAATGGAAAATTCTTGAAAATAGGCTCGATAATCGTCATATTTTTCCTTGCTTAACGTTCTTTGAATCGTAAATTCACTGGCTAGTCTATGGGTTGTTTGTTTGACGATTTCCAAGAGTTTTGCGGTATTTTGCGGCGCATCCATCTCCAATAAACTGACGGAAAAACTTAAATTGGTCAGAAGATTATTGACATCGTGGAAGAATACTCTTTCGAGAGAAGCCAACCGTTCGCTCACGGTGATGTCTTGCAGAAATATAAAAATAAATTTTTCGCCGTCAAACGTAAAAAGATGCGATCGTACGCGCAAGCAAAGATGGTATTCTTTGGAATCTTTCTTCGCCGTCAGAGCGCATTTTCTTTCCAATGGCCGATCGCCCGCCAAGGCGGAAACGATGGAAATAGCCGCTCCGCAAGACGAACAATATTTGCTGGTCCCGCACCCCCCATCCATTTCTTGGGAATAGACGCAATTCAACGTCTCTCCCGGCCGCAATCCTAATATTTCTTCCACTTTATCGGTTCCTAAATATTCCAAATAGGCTTCATTGACCGCTAGCACTTGCCGATGTTCGTTCAATACGGCGAACAATCCGCTGGCGGTTGTCAACAAGCCGTTGAAAATCGGGCTGCGGCTAATGATTTCCATTTCCCGCTTTATTTCCTGAATGTTCGCTCTTTCCGGCGGCGCAAAGTAGGTTTTCATCAACGGCAATACCTTTCCCAATTCAATATAATCAGGCGATTTTCCGGTATTTTTGATGATTCATAATCAATCGCTATTTAATTATCTGTGATTTACAAAGATTTTCAACCGATTGCTTTTCCTTCGTCATACTTCAGGATGATAACCGCTATCTAGTAGACGCTTGCCTTGAAAAAGGGCTTCTGATAGCTTGGTTTTCATTCGCTGCCGCTCTTGGTATTATTTATCTATAAATCCTATGCGAGAGTCAGTAAGCAAGCCATTATTATTTAACTGGATTAACTGACTCAAAGGGAAAGAGCAATTCATGATGCGAAAACTTCTCGATTGGCGAATACCCGCCTTTTTTCTTCTGCCATTGTGCGGATGTTTCAATAATGGAAACCGCCCAAACATCCTGCTGTTGACGCTCGACACTTTACGGGCGGATGCGCTGGGATGTTATGGAAGCATGGATGGGCGTACGCCTAACCTGGACCGGTTGGCGCAAGAAGGAGTACTGTTCGAAGACGCCGTATGCCAGATTCCCGCCACCCTGACATCGCACACCGCCATCATGACGGGACGCAACCCAAAAACTACCGGCGTACGCTTTCGCACAGCCAGAGTTCCCTTGCATGAAAAGACAATAGGGGAAGTCTTTCATGCGGCGGGCTATGAAACCGCCGCCTTTATTAGCAGTTTCGTCTTGGCCCCCGAATTCGGTTTGAACCAGGGATTCGAACGGTACGAGATGGGTGGAATATCGCCGAATGGAGGAGCGGCGCCTGTGGAGCGGCGAGCGGAGGAGACTATCGACCAGGTCATTCTCTACCTCAGCCATCATCCGAAAATACCGTTTTTTATATGGGTTCATTTATACGACCCCCATACGCCTTATGATGCTCCTCCCCCGTATTCGTCGATGTTCGATCCGTCATACGCAGGATCGCTCAAAGGATCCGTAGAGGAGATCACTCGGTTGAATGCGGCGAAGGGCGAAGGACTGAGCGAACGGGACCGGCGGCGCCTGCGGGCGCTTTATTTAGGGGAAACGGCTTATATGGATCATCATATCGGGCGCCTGTTGGATAAATTGAAACAATCGGGATTATCAGAACGCACGGTAGTCGCCGCCATCGCCGACCATGGAGAAAATTTAGGCGAGGGGGGCAGGTTTTTTCACGGAGACGATCTCTATCAACCCGCCGCGCATGTTCCGCTGATTATGCGTTATCCCAAGCGGTTGAATTCCGGCGAACGTACGGCGGCGCCCGTACAGAGCATCGATCTGTTCCCTACTCTGCTGGAACTGGCGAATATTGCGCCCGCCGCTGGAGTGGAGGGAATCTCGCTGCTTCCGCTTTGCTCTAAACAAAAGGCGGAGTTTCAATCCAAACTCGCCTATATGGAAACGGAAGCCGATCCCGTAACGGAGGGAAATAAAATTTATGGATTGCGGGCCATGAAGAACAAATTTCTCTACCATAGCGCCCATCGGCGTCCGGAAGTTCCGCTGGGCGTCTTTACGGAGATTCCCCTGAAAGGCCCCACCATCGTTATGCTGCGTGTGCAAGGCGATCCCGCCATACGTTTGATGGCGCATGTGCGTTACCGGACGGAAGCGCTATACGCCAGCCGGGATTTTCAAGCATTGGCTACGCTTCCCACGACCGTGATTCATGCGGAGACGGCGGGCAGCGATCCCGTACATAAAGAAGCGATGGAGAGCAAAGCATTTCTGAATGCGCCCGATGGATGGCGGACGCAGATGACGCCGGACTTGCATCGCATCGCTCGCAGTTACGGACAGGCGCAGGGCTGGCCGGTGAATTGGATGGTGCTGGAGGGCGTGGGCGTCGATGCCTCGATTCCCCATAAGCAGAAAAGCGCCGTCTTCGCCGTGGATCAGATTGAAGCCTTCGCGCCGTCGCTGCGATTTCCATCCTCTCCGCGATTGCGCTTCCCCTTCTGGATCATCGAAGATTTCGAAAACGCTGCCAGCCGGGGATTGGCCGACGCAGGCGAAGGACCGCCGCATACCATTCAAAGCGAATGGCTTTACGAATCCCTTTTAAACGGGAAGCAACAACAGAAGATCACAATAACCTTCCCTAGCGAAATCGAAGCCGACGCGCTGGATGAATTGTTCGACTTAAGCCGCGATCCCCTAGAGGAGCGCAACCTGCTGACAGGCGCGAATACGGAAAAAGAACCAGCGCAGACCGCCGCCTATTGCCGAACCCTATTGGATTCTTGGATCGCCAAGAAAGCGGGAGAGACCGACGCGCGGGATTGGAATCCGGCGCAATTGGAAGCGCTGGAAGCGCTGGGATATACGAAATGAGAAAACGACGCATAATTAATACGGCGAATCCGGTCAGCGTAAGTACGCTAACATATTCATAGGAACGGAAATTTGCATATTTTTTTTGATTGGAAAATGATGGATAGGTTAATTTCGATGGATGCAATTAAATGGAAACCTATAGAAGATTTGCCCAACGACCTTGTGAGAACCGAAAGCAATGGACTTAGCGGAATAAGCGCTATATGGATAGAACAATCGGAAAAACTTAAAAAAAGTCAGTCCGTAGCCAGGTTTAACCAACAGTTAAAAAGAGAATGGGCTATCGAAACGGGAATCATTGAAAATCTCTATTCGATAGATAGAGGGATTACGCAAGTATTAATTGAAAAAGGCATTCATTCCAGTTTGATACCGCATGGAAGCACGGATAAACCCATCGATCTCGTTGTATCGATCATTACAGATCAGCATGAAACTTTGGATTTTCTTTTCGATCATGTCGCTAATCGAAGAGCATTATCAACAGCTTTCATCAAAGAAATCCACGCCCTGCTTACAAGAAATCAACGCTCCATTTCCGCTATCGACCAACTCGGTCATAATTTAGAAACGCCGTTAATAAAAGGCGATTGGAAGAAGTTGCCCAACAATCCCAAAAGACCCGATGGCGCGATTCATGAATATTGTCCGCCCGAACAAGTCGCATCGGAAATGGATAGATTGCTGTCCATGCACTTAACGCATCAAGAATTAACCATCTCTCCTGAAATACAAGCGGCATGGCTGCATCATCGCTTTACGCAAATCCATCCCTTTCAAGATGGAAACGGGCGCGTCGCCCGCTGTTTGACATCTATGATTTTTATCAAAGCGAAATGGTTTCCTTTGGTGGTTCATCGGGATTTGAGATCGGAATATATAGATTCATGCGAACGCGCCGATCAAGGCGATCTTCACCCATTAATCGCTTTATTTACAAAAATCCAAAAAAAATCCTTCATAAAAGCGTTAAGCCTTTCCGAAACTGTATTGACTCAAGAATCCAAAACGCATTTTGTAATCGATGCTGCGGTTCATCAGATTTTAAGCCGGATAAAAGTTAAAGAAAAAGAACGCGAAAACGCATTTCTTATATCTATGGATTTAGAAAGAGAGACATATGAAAAACTTACATCAGTATGCAATGAACTAAAAAACAAATTTAATAAAATTGCCTCGGATTATTATGCTTCCGTCGAAAAAAGCGATGAGATTAACCGCCATTGGTTTCGCAAACAAATCATCGAAATGGCCAATAAACTGAATTACTTCGCCGATACTCGCACCTACGCCAAATGGGTGCGATTGAAGATCATTGAGGAGAGGCGATCGGAAATCGTAATCAGTTTCCATTCATTAGGAGTAAATTTTTTAGGCGTCATCGCCGGATCGGCTTTCATTGAATATAGAGATAAAGATGAAGACGACGCCAAGTCCGCAACAATAGACGGTCCTTATCCAATCGCCGAAGATATATTTCAATTTTCCTATAATGAAAACGAATCCGATATTCGCAAAAGATATCGCGAATGGTTGGATCAGACAATCGTAACTGGTCTCGATCAATGGAGACGGCAATTGTAAAGCGCAAAAAAACCTTCCTCACAAATACTTCTGCAGCAAAAACTCGAACGCCTCGCGCCGTTCTTTGGGGAAATCCTCGCGCCGCGTGAGCACCGCCGTTTTCAGGGCGTTGACGGCTTCGCAGGTTTTTTCGTCTCTGGCGAGCGGAATCCTTGGGATGACATGTAGAATCAGGCGCTTCAAGTTTTCGGCGTTTTTCGTCAGGTTTTGGAGAACCATATCGATATCGACATCCTCCTCATGCCAGCAATCGTAATCGGTAACGGCGGCGACGATGGCGTAGCAGATTTCCGCTTCGCGGGCCAATTTCGCTTCGGGCAGGGCGGTCATGCCGATGAGATCGGCGCCCCACTGGCGGTATAGGTTGGATTCGGCGCGGGTGGAAAAGGCGGGGCCTTCCATACAGACGTAAGTTCCTTTTTCGTGGACCATCACGCCGACGGCGCGGATGGCTTCAATAAGCAATTTTCGCAGGACGGCGCAGAAGGGATCGGCGAATCCGACATGGACGGCGACGGGATCGAAGAAAGTGGAAACGCGCCGGCGGGTGCGGTCGATCAATTGATCGGGAACAACGAAGTCCAGCGGCTTCATCTCCAATTTCAAACTGCCGGCGGCGTTGACGGCGACAATCCACTCCACGCCTAGTTTCTTCATGGCGTAGATGTTGGCCTGGTAAGGAACATTGGAGGGATTGTATTTATGAGCGCGTCCGTGGCGGGGCAAAAAAGCCAATTCCCTTCCCTGATATCGTCCCAGCCGGATATGGTCGGACGGAGAGCCGTAAGGCGTCCAAAGATCGACTTCGTCGTGATACTCCACTCCCTCCAAGTTGTAAACGCCGGAGCCGCCGATAATGCCAATTCGCGCTTGCGTCATGGTTTCGCCTCCAAAAGGAAATCAGAATGCGTCTCTGAGAAATCGACTGGAAATAGGCTACCATAAGCGTAAGAAAACGGCGCGTCAAGCGCCGTCTTGGCGAAAAAACGAACGCATCGGAGCGGACTATGATTCGAAGCATGACAGGGTATTGCAGCGTCCGGGAACAGATCGGCGAAGCCGCCGTGATGTTGGAAATTAAAGCGTTGAACCATCGTGGCTACGATGTTCATTATCACTCGTCCCGATCCTTGGCGATGATGGAAGTTCCTTTGCGGGAACGCTTGCAAAAAAGCCTTTGCCGCGGGCGCATCGAAGTCTTTCTGCGCGCCAGCGGCTCCCTATTTTCGCAAACGGCCATCGAAGCCAACATTGACGCGGCGCGGGCGTATTGCCAAGCGGCGGAAACCATCGCCAAGGCGTTGAAACTGGAGTTTCGCCCATCCTTGGATATGTTTTTCAGGCTCGACGGCGTCTTCGAAGCTGTAGAGCCGGAGCGATCGGAATCGGAGGATTGGAAATTAATCGAAAACCTAGTGGAGCGCGCCATCAGCGAGTTATTGGAAATGAAGCGCAGCGAAGGAGAACGGATGAAAACGGAATTGGAATCCATTCTCCTGCGCATCGAACAATGGAATCGAGAAATCCAGGAGCATCGGAATACGGTAATGGACGAATTCCGCGAAAAAATGCTGGCTCGCATCGGAGAATGGAACCAGTCGCTTTCACTCAATCTCGATCCCAGCCGGGTGTTGCAGGAAGTCGCCTTTTATACTGACCGGTCCGATATTCAAGAAGAGACCGCGCGCCTGCAAAGCCATATCCAACAATTTAAAGACCTCCTGAACGAGGGACGGGCGGATCAACCCTACAAAGCTGTGGGTCGCCGCCTCGATTTTCTCTGCCAGGAAATGTTCCGGGAGAGCAACACCATCGGTTCCAAAAGCGCATCGATGGAGATCATCCGGCCAACGTTGGAGATCAAAAGCGCTATCGAACAGCTGCGCGAACAAGTTCAAAATATAGAATAAATCCAATCCGCGCTTCGCAAGCGCGCGATCCATCCGCCCTATGGAAGGAACGCCAGCCAACATACGAAATCCATGCTGGCAGGGAAAATTTATGGATCTGATTACGCCGCGCCGCAAGTTCTTAATCACGGCCCCCCTTGCGCTATTGTTGCCGTCTGGATTATTGACGTATTTAGGATTGGTCATGGTCCAAGGCGTGGAAAGCCGTTATGAAATGAACGCTCAAAGCGCCGTCAATACGATCATCACCAGCGTGCGCAACCGCACCAACCAACGCCTGGAACAAAAAATCCTCACCCCCTTCAAATCCATCATCCAAGATCAGCTGGAGCGTTTATCTCCCGCGATTCCTCCCTCGAAAAACGGCGTTATGCAGTTCAACGAAAAACTACTGTACGTCTCCTTGATTTTCATCTACGGCGGCGATGGCGTAATCTATTTTTTCGAACGAAGCGACAATCCCACCGGCGCCGGGTCTCGATGGACGCAAAGCGAAGCTCCGCATTCGACTTTTACGGCGCGATTGAAAAGCGAAATCGACACGGAAATCGAAAAAAGCATCGAAGTCTTCAACGATTATGGGATTCCCCCTTCCGAGGAGGGTTATCCTTTCCATCCCCTCGCCTATCCCGAAGATCTTTATCCCCGCGACATTCAAAGGGAATTGGCGTTTTTCATAGTGCTCAATCCCCAGCGCGCCGCGACGAATTCCGCGCTGGACGCCAACCATTCCAACGGCGTACTCGCCGCCGGCTTCACTTTCAATTTCGATTACCTCAACCAAACGTTCTTCAATGATATTCTCAAAGAATTATGGGATTATCCCAACGAGCTGCAATATCCCATCACGATACTCGATAAAGTTACTCAAGAACCCGTGGGAAGCATCAATAATGCGGATTTCAGCAAAGTCAACGTGAGCAAATACATCCCCCGTTTGTTCAGCGACGATTTTCCCTGGTACCGAATCCATTTCTCCCGCTACCTCGAAGACAACATTATGGGCGTCGCCCGTTACGAAAAGACGATCTACTACAGCCTCATCGCAACCGCCAATCTCATCATGATCGCAGGCGTCATCGGAGCGCTGCGCAATATCCTGAAAGAATTGGCGCTATCCGATATGCGCTCCAATTTCGTGTCACGCGTATCCCACGAATTGCGAACGCCGTTGGGATTGATCCGCCTCTACGCGGAAACGCTGGAGATGGGACGCATTCGCGACAGCGGGAAACAAAAAGAATACCTCCATTCCATCACGAAGGAGAGCGAGCGGCTCACGCATTTAATCAACAACATCCTCGATTTTTCCCAGATCGAATTCAACAAAAAGGATTACGCCATCAAGGAAGCCTCCTTGGAGGAGGTCGTCTACGAGGCGGCGGATGGAATGCGCTATCACATCGAACGCCACGGCATGAGTCTACGGCTTGAGATCGAACAGGATCTTCCCGAAATCCCCTGCGATCCCGAAGCGCTGCGGCAGGCGATCTACAATCTGATTTTCAACGCCATCAAATATTCGGGAGAAGGCAAGGAAATCGCCGTCAGCGCCCGCCGCATCAACGGAGAAGCCGCCATCGAGATCGCCGATCGCGGCATTGGAATTGCGCGCGATCAACAAAAGAAAATCTTTCAGGAATTTTATCGCGTAGACGATCCTCGTGTGCGGGAAACCGGCGGCAGCGGACTGGGGCTGGCCGTCGTCAAACACATCGTCGAAGGCCATAAAGGACGGATCGATGTCCACAGCGAACCAGGAAAAGGCAGCGTTTTTACGATCTATCTGCCCTTGAAGCGGGGGGATTCTTCCTATAAACGCAAATCGTGAAGGACAAGTGCGGATACTCGAAAAGCCATGAATGTTCAAATGGATAATTCATCTATTGAGACGCCAAGGGAGCGTGATTCATCGAACGAAATGAAGAATACATTTTCCTGGCGGCGCCAAATCGATATCTTTATCCTAGTGATTTTTCTGGCGCCGGTTTTACTCGTTCCTCTGATTTTTACCGGATTCAACACCAATACCATCATTATCAAAGAGACCTACCTGCAATTCGGCGTGATTTATATGACCGCGCTCCTACCGTTCGTTTGGCGCCGCAACCATCAGGAAGGCTTGATCTATTCCTATCCTTCCTCGTTCCCGCTGCTTCTTTTGGGGCTTGCGCTTTATCTTTTCTATTCCGCTTATGGATTATCTGGTCATCCCCGGTCGATTCATGAGTTTACTCGTTGGTTCAGTTATCTGCTATTGACGATGGCAACGATTGACTTCGCCGTTCATACCCGCCGTTTTCTTGCCTATCTCTACATTACGATCTTCGTATCCCTGATCATAAGCCTTTATGCCTGTTTGCAGGCCATTGGGATCGAACCTTTTTTCAACTGGTCTTCCTTCGCATGGGAGGATCAATCGGCGCGGCGCGTCTGCGCTACGTTGGGCAATCCCGATTTTCTCGCCGGTTATCTCGTCGCCCTGTTTCCTGCAACCATTACGTTGGCGATCGTTAACAAGGGCATTCTCCGGCGCTTCTTCGCCGCCGTCGCCGTCATCCAGGGATTAGCGCTCGTCTTATCCTACAGCCGGGGCGGGTGGATGGCGGCGTTTTTCACAGCTTTGCTGCTCTTTTCGCTGTTGACGTACCTCAACTGGGTGCGAGAACCGGTATTATTCAATCCACGAATCACTTTGCGCGGCGCGCTGGCCGGTCTCGCCGCCATGACCGCGGCGGGCGCAGGCGCTCTCTTTTTTCTTTGGAACGAAATCGCGGCGGCGTTCTTTCGTTTATCCAGTCTGACGGAGGGATCGTCAGTGGCGACTCGGCTCTATTTCTATAAAGCGGCGTTCCTTATGTGGTTGGAGCGGCCTTGGCGAGGTTTCGGGCTGGGAACGTTTACGCTTTATTTCTATGAATTTCGCGATAAAGAACTCTCTATTTTTCTTCCTTTCCGCAAACATTATTTGGAACACGCTCACAACGAATATTTGGAGATTCTATCGGAAACAGGCCTCATCGGCTTTTTGCTTTATTCCCTCTTATTAATCGCCGCCGCGCGCTTCCATTGGCGGACCATAATGAAATACCGGACGCGGGAGAATCTTGTTCTGATTGGTTTGGGATGCGGAATCATTGGATTAATGCTGCATAACCTCTCCACCGTTACCCTGCGCCAAACGCCCACTGTTTTTCTGTTTTGGTCGTTTATTGGAGCGGCAATAGGGCGCGCCGCTTATTTAAACCGGCGAGAATCGACGGGAAGCAGCCGTTGGATTCGGCGGATATGGTTATTGGCAATTCCTTTTGCCGTCGTATTGCTCTTTCATGAAGCTATCGAGAATTACGCGGGCGATTGTCTGATGCGCTCCGGCCACGACTTGATTAAAAAAACTAGTCAAGATGAAACCATGAAATTCAACCGTGAAAAGATGGAAGAAGCATTGATAAAATTGCATCAATCCGCCCGCCTGGCGCCCGACCGTTTCGAACCGTATCTGTGGATGGCGCTTTGCTATTATAAATTTTTCGATTATCAACAGGCGCGAGAGGCGTATCTCCAACTCGACCGGCTTCAACATAATTTCACGTCTACACCCATGAACTTAAGCATCACCGCTTTAAAACGCGCCGATTACTTTATCGATTATAAAAAAGCGATTCCCCCCGATGTTCTAAATAGTTTAGTAGAAAATTGCGGCAAAGAGGCTATCAGCTGGATTCAAGCCGCCATCAAAGATGATCCCACAGCGCCGGAATATTACGCCATCCTGGGCCGCAGCTACTTGAAAACGCTTGGCGCCGTCGATCAAGCGAAGGAAGCCTTCCAACGCGCTCTGAAGGCGGAGGAAAAGAGACCCTTCGAAAATCCTCTTGAAAGGAAAGAGACGGAGAATTTTCTAAAAAGTATCCAATCGTACCAAGCGAATATTGAAGCGGCGTCGCCGGAAATCGATCCCGCCTCAGCGCCGTCACTATCGAACGTTGATATGCGGGGTGGTAAAGGCAAGGTCTTTTCTACCCTTGAGTAATCTCCGAATCCATACTGCTCTACCGAAATCCCCAAGCAACATCCACAAATCGTTATTTCTTCTTCAAAAGGGACTGGATGGCTTTATCGTACGTCTCTTTCGGTTGCGGCGCGGAATATTTCTCGGCGATTTTTCCTTGGCCGTCGTAGAGAAAAACCATAGGAACCTCGCCATTCCAACTCAAATCCAGAGAAGCGACGATCTTATCTGCATCTTTCTCGGTCAAAATTTTGACGGGAAGCGTAATCTTATGTTCGCGGATCGCCGTGGGAACGTTGCCGACGGTCTCGCTCACGGCGTCGATGGACAAAGCCAGGAAATCGATACGCTCGTCGCGGTATTTCTGATGGAGTTCGGCGATCAATGCCGCCAATTCCAAACAGGGAGAACTGCCAGAGGTCCAAACTAGTAAAAACAAAGGTTTACTGGCGCGCCGTTGAATGAAGCGCTTCAAATCCTCCAGCGCGATATTGTCCAAGCCGGAAGCGACGCTTTTTTCCGCCTCGATTCCCGCCGGAGCGAGCGCCAACGGTTCTGGAGTTGGAGTCGAAACAACGGCTTCAGTATTCGCTGGAGCAACGGCTGCGGATTGGCTCTCCGTCGGCTTGGAAACGATGGTTTCCGGCTGATTGCCGCAGTTCATCGTCCAAAAAACCGCCGTCAACAAACCCATCATCGTCAGCAAACGAAATGTTTTCGCCATCATTTTATTTCCTTTTATCCTCTGCGCTTTGTCCATGATTTGGAAGAAAAAAACAACTATCAAGCAATATTATTGTTAAGGGGGAATAACGGCGGCTCATTATATCTCAATAAATGCCGTCGTTTGAGAGTTGATGCTCATCTCTTCTATGCTACAGTAAAAATATTCTCCATAGCGTAATAAAAACGTTGCGAAGATGGCGGAGTAACGGAAAACGGCGCTGTTCCCTTTCGCATTCCAATCGAAAATCCGGCGGGCTATCCGCCGATAAAGGCAAGGAAAACGAGTTATGGCCGCACAAATTCTGGATGGAAAATATCTCGCTCAAACCATCCGCAATGAAATC
This sequence comes from Candidatus Omnitrophota bacterium, assembly GCA_040755155.1. Classification (NCBI taxonomy): domain Bacteria; kingdom Pseudomonadati; phylum Candidatus Omnitrophota; species Candidatus Omnitrophota bacterium. The sequence goes on from JBFMBP010000037.1 coordinate 107,293, forward strand.
AAAATGGAAGTCCAGGCTTTTATCGAAGAAACCTCGATTCAACCGGCGCTGGCTGTGATTCTCGTCGGCGACAATCCCGCCTCCAAAGTCTACGTACGCAACAAAGGCAAAGCCTGCATCGAGACGGGAATGAAATCGATCCAGTACGATCTTCCCAACGAACTATCGCAGGAAGAGTTGATCGCTTTGATCGATAAATTGAACGCCGATCCCGCCATCCACGGCATCCTGGCGCAACTGCCGCTGCCTCCCCATATCGATGTCCTTGCCATCCAAGAGCGCATCCTGCCAATCAAAGACGTGGATGGCCTCCACCCCGTCAACGTGGGACGTCTCTCTTTGGGCTGCGATTGCCTGGTTCCCTGCACGCCGCTGGGAGTGATCGAGATTTTGAAGCGCGCCGATATCTCTATAAAAGGCAAACAGGCGGTCGTCGTGGGACGCAGCCATATCGTCGGCAAACCGATGATTCAATTGCTGCTGAAGGAGCACGCCACCGTCACTGTCTGCCATTCGCGCACGCAAGACTTGCCCGCCGTATGCCGTACGGCGGATATCCTCGTCGCCGCCACCGGCCAGGCGCGGATGATCCGCAAAGAATGGATCAAACCCGGCGCAGCGGTGATCGACGTCGGCATTAGTTTCGAGGAACGGAACGGGAAAATCGTCCAAATCGGCGATGTCGACCGGGACGAAGCGGAGGAAATAGCGGGATATTTAAGCCCCTCTCCCGGCGGACCGGGACCGATGACCATCGCCATGCTGATGAAAAACACATTAAAAGCGGCGCGAATGCAGTTGGAAGAAAAACAGTGATTAGTAGTCGGTGACCAGTGGTCAGTAAATGAAAAGTAGGATGGGTCGCGTTTTTTGACCTATCGATATTCATGAAACGGAGTAATTGATGGATCAAACGGCGCGATCCATCCTACGATTTCTTATTCTTTTCAAAACCCCATTTGATGCCGAAACAGGTCCTCGTAGGTTTCACGCCGACGGATCAGCCAATGACGTTCGCCCTCCGCCATCGCTTCGGCGGGCATTACTCTTCCGTTATACCGCGATGCCATAGCAAAACCGTAAGCGCCCGCCGAGCAGATCGCCAATAAATCGCCGGGCTGGCAAGGGGGTAAGGGGCGCTGTTTGCCGAACACGTCGCTCGACTCGCAAATCGGTCCCGCAACATCCACCAATTCCTGTTCCTCTCCGGAAAGCCGAACGGGAACGATTTCATGATAAGCTCCATATATTGCAGGCCGCGCCAAATCGTTCATGGCAGCGTCGACGATAATAAACGTCCGGTCCGCCGTCCGCTTGACGTACAACACGCGGCATACGATGACTCCCGCGTTGCCGACGATGGAGCGTCCCGGCTCCAGGATCAGCGTCGCGCCGGACGAGCGGATCTTTTCGCGGACTTTGGCGGCGTATTCTTCGGGAAGATCGGGATTTTCGCTTTGATATTGAATGCCCAATCCGCCCCCCAAATCGAGACGCGATATCTCGATTCCCGCGCCGCGCAAGGCATTCTTCAACTCCAGCAGCCGGTCGAGCGCTTGCAAGAGCGGCGTTGCGTCTTGCAGGGAAGAGCCGATATGGGATGAGATACCCATAATTTCAATGCCCTTCATCTTGGCGGCTTTTCGATAAAGTTCGACGGCGGATTCCCAAAAAATCCCGAATTTATGTTCACGCAAGCCGGTAGTGATTTTGGGATGCGTCTTGGCGTCGATGTCGGGATTGACTCGAAAAGAAACCGGTGCGCGTTTTTGAACTTCCTGCGCCAGGCGATCGATCGTCTCCAGCTCCGGTTCGGATTCCACGTTGAACATCAGGATGCCCGCCCGTAACGCTTCTCGGATTTCCTCATCCGTCTTTCCCACGCCGGAATAGATCATGCGATCGGCGGGGATTCCGGAGCGCAGAGCCAACGCCAATTCGCCGCCTGAGGTCAAATCCGCTCCCGATCCCGCCTGGGCCAACGTATGCAGGATCGCCTGATTTCCATTGGCTTTCACGGCGAAAGCGACAAGATGGGGAAGACCGTCCAAACCGCGCCGGTAGCCGTTGAAGGCATCCAGAATTGCGTTTTGAGAATAAACGTAGGTAGGCGTTCCGTAAGATTGGGCGATCTCACGCAATAGTACGTTTTCTACAAATAGTTCGTTTCCCCGGTATTGAAAAAACCGGGAATGGGTTTCGTAAGCCGATGTCATTCGATTTAACCTTCTACTAGGAGATCTCCAGCCGGTTCTTCCTCGCCGCGAATAATCCGTTGAACGCGTTTCAAGCGAACCTTATTTTTCTGGATGTTCATCATGTTGGCCGCTTTGGCCAGGGTGGAGCCGTCGCGCAGATTGCAATGGAAGATGGCGTCATCGTCGAGCGACAAGCCTAATTGAATATTGAAATTGAGGTAATGATTGAGGATTTTGGCCCGCTCCAGGGATATGTAGGAACGCTCCATATTCCCGCCGATGCCCTCGGTGAGAAAGCAGGATTTGATATACCGGCTGAAAGCATTGTGGCCTTTCGTATATTCGTAGAGTTGCAAGGAAAACGAAGCGGGCAGCACGGTAATGAATTGTCCCAGCTTCTCCTTGCACCAGATCATCTTATCCAAAGCCTTATCCGAAGACCATTCATCGACGAAAAGCGTCGCGATCCGGTCGGAAACGATAAGCGCATGCGGTTGGTTGATGCTTTCGTCCAACTTTAAATTGACGACTCGCGCCCGGTCGAAATAGAGATTGAGCTCAGAAATTAGATCGAAAAGAATGCACAATCCTTCCCGCACCGTCCACATCAGCATCCGGTAGCGCTCGATGCCCATGTCGAACCAACGGTCGCACATGTTATAGACGGTCTCCATATAAACGTCCCAACGGGGCGTTTGCTCTTTTCTCAGAATCACTTTCACGACGTCGATCAACCGCCGCAAGCGTTTCAACTTCCACAACGCCTCGCGGGTATTGATGTTTTTCTCCGTCTCCCATAGAAAGAAATCCTGAAGAAAACTACTGCAGAGCAAATCGAGCACGCGAGAAATATTGAAGAAGCGGATTTCACCTGTGGAGGGATACTGAATATTCAATTTTTTGCCCATCACCCACTGAGGCTGAAGCAAACAATCGAATTTGGGAAGGTTTTCCAGCAGCTTCTGATCCACGGAAACAAAATCTTCGTCCACCAGGTTTCGCGTTCCGATGGTTTTAAGCACTTGGTCGAATTTGAGATTGTATTCGTCGCAGGTTTCAGCGTCGTAAACGACGATTAGTTTGATTTGCGAGATCGAATGGCCGAAAGTAATCTCGTCCATGTATACCGATAAGAGACCCGCCAGCCGCTGCGCCTCGCGGATCATATCCTGCATGAGGAGCTTATAGCCTTCTTCGCTGACGTAAACCGGCTCATTGGAAAAAGAGTAGCACTCTTTTCCATGCTTCCCGATGATTTCTGCGCAGACGTTCTGATCCATGATCTCCAGCAATTGTCCGTTATCGCCCTATTATGTTTTGTTTATAACGGATTCCCGTCGAACATGCAAGGTTCATAACCGTTTGGTTTCAAAGTAGTTTGCAATTTTCTCCGCCAAAACCGCATTTTTCTCGTTTCCCCTCCGCCGGCTAAGCGTTTTTCGCCGGTTCGCCGCGAATCCGCCTTTGATCCAGTTGCAGGGATTCCCAAGTTTTCAACATATCGTTAAACTTATAACTAATCGTAGAGATTGCCGGGCGATTCATCGCGGCGCCTAGCGCCCGTTTCGCCGCCCTCTCCCAAATCTCGGCGACCGCTTCTATCATATTGTTTTCTTATTATCGATTCAATAATGAAATCGTTTTTTTACGTTTCTTTTCGCAAATACGGACATTTTTCAATCTTGAATCCATGAAAACAAGCCAATGAGACTTACTCCTATACAGGAACCGGGGTTTGTTTTCATAACAATAATTTTAGACAAAGGAGCAAGATATCGATGCCTCTGATTCCTATGAGAGTAATGCTAGACCATGCCGCCGAAAACGGTTATGGCGTCGCCGCTTTCAATGTCAACAACATGGAGCAAATCCAAGCGATTATGGCGGCGGCGGTGGAAACCAATTCCCCGGTCATCATTCAGGCCAGCCGGGGCGCCCGCAAGTATACTAACGATAATTATCTTCGTCATCTCATGATCGCAGCGGCGGAACTGCATCCCAATATTCCTATCGTCATGCACCAAGACCACGGCAACAGCCCCGCCACCTGCCAATCCGCCATCGAATACGGCTTCACCAGCGTCATGATGGACGGTTCGCTGAAAGAAGACGGCAAGACGCCAGCCACATTCGAATACAATTGCGAAACCACAAAGAAAGTCGTCGATCTGGCCCACGCCAAAGGCGTCAGCGTCGAGGGCGAGTTGGGCTGCTTGGGCAGTCTGGAAACCGGCAAAGGCGATAAAGAAGACGGTCATGGATTTGAAGGCAAACTGGACAAAGGGAGCCTGCTCACCGATCCCGACCAAGCCGTCGATTTCGTCGCCCAAACCGGCGTCGACGCGTTGGCCGTCGCCATCGGCACCAGCCACGGCGCCTACAAGTTCACCCGTAAACCCACCGGCGACATTCTAGCCATCAGCCGCATCGAGGAAATCCACAAAAAACTCCCCAACACCCATCTTGTCATGCACGGCTCCTCTTCCGTTCCCGAAGCATTGGTGGACCTTATCAACCAATACGGCGGCGGCATCAAGAAAGCCTACGGCGTGCCGGTGGAAGAAATCCAACGCGGCATCAAGCACGGCGTCCGCAAGATCAACGTTGACACCGACAACCGTCTTGCCATGACCGGCGCCATCCGCAAAGTCTTCGCGGAGAACAACGCCGAGTTCGATCCGCGCGGATACCTCGGACCTGCGCGCGCAGCCATGCAGGAAGTCTGCAAAGCCCGCATGATCGCTTTCGGCCAGGCTGGCTACGCTGACAAAATCAAAATGGTTACCTTGGTCGATATGGCCGCCCAATACAAGAAATAATTATCCTTTTTTTCCAACAAACAGGCCGCGCCTATTGCTGCGCGGCCTGTTGCGTTTTTTTTCTTATTTCGCGTTCAATAGGTAATATGAAATATCTTATAGTTTGAGGCAATGGCTGTGGAAAGGATGGGAAAGCGAACCTCCTGGCGAACCATGGCATCAATACGGCTCAGCAGGATCTTCGCCCTCCCTTTTTGATTGGTATGAGAATCCTGGGAGGGCGAATCTCCTGATGAACCGCCCACCAGTAGTTCGCAGCCTATATCAGGCAGAAACTGATGTTTCTCATAGACATTGGCGGGGTGAGCCTCGCTTTATCCACCCTGCAATTCATGAGGAATTTCAGAAGAGAAACATGGAAAGGAAATGCGAAATGCCTTAGCATTGCCGCCCTGGTTTATATTTTTTGGGGGGAATTGCAAAAAAGGCGAATCTATGGAAAAATGACTATCACGCTTAACATGCAGTCTGTAAATTTTTCCCATAGGTAAATGTTCATGATCAAGCCTCGCCTCGCCGTAACGATGGGCGATCCCGCCGGCGTAGGACCGGAAATCATCGCCAAAGCTTTGAGCCATTCCGAAACTTTGTTGCATTGCCAACCGGTGATTGTGGGTTCGAAGCGCGTCCTCGAACGCGCCTTTCAATTCGCCCAAACCTCATTTCCCTATCAAACGTGGAGCAACGGCAATCTTCCCGACTCCTGGCCAGGAGTCGCCCTTTTCAACGACGAGGAGCGTCTGTGCGACGCGATTCCCTTGGCTCAAGTGGACGCCGTTTGCGGCGATTGCGCTTACGCCTGGCTGGTGCGCGCCATCCAATGGGCGAAAGAGAAACAAATCGACGCCATCGTTACCGCTCCCTTGCATAAAGAAGCGTTGAATCAGGCGGGACATCATTACGCCGGCCATACGGAAATTCTAGCCGATGAAACCGGCGTCAAGGATTTCAGCCTTATGTTAATATCGGGACGCTTCCGCGTTACGCACGTTACATGCCATGTCGCCATAAAAGACGTTTCTTCTTTTATTACCCAAGAGCGCGTCGCCTGCGTTATACGTCTGTTCGACGCAGCTCTGACGCGCATCGACGGCAAGCGTCCCATCATCGCCGTCTGCTCCCTCAATCCTCATGCGGGCGAAGGCGGCCTGTTCGGACGCGAAGAGATCGACGCCATTCGCCCCGCCATCGCGCAATGCTCGGCGGAAGGGATAACGGCCTACGGCCCCTATCCGCCCGATTCCATCTATCCCCAGCTGGCGGGCGGCAAATTCGACGGCGTCGTCGCCATGTACCACGACCAGGGGCACATTCCCTTCAAAATGTCTAACTTCGCCTTCGATCCCCATACCCAGGAATGGAAAACCGTCGCGGGCGTGAACGTAACGCTGGGTTTGCCCATCATCCGAACCTCCGTCGATCACGGCACCGCCTTCGATCTGGCGGGAACCGGCAAAGCTTCCGAACGCTCGCTATTGGACGCCATCGACGCGGCGGTTAAACTGGCGGGATGAGAAATAATTCCATTCATTGAATATCAAAAACAATATTTCTTTCAATATAAATTCTGTTTTTTTCAATAATCTCATTTGAAGCAAGGAAAAGCATTGTAAAAGATTCGTTGGACATCGCATGCCCTTCAAAAAATCGCCTATCGCGACATCGAGAGGGCGGAAGTAGAAAAGACGCTCCAGCATCCGGAATATCGCGTTGAAGGAGATTTACAACGTATGATTCTTATGCGGCGATATTATGATACACTATTACAATAGGAGATGTTGCTTCGCGCCGTTATCAAAGAGACTGATCGGGAAATTACGGTTATTACCGTATATAAAACATCCCGAATTGAATACTATTAAAAGGTTTATAACCATGAAAGTCACTTATGATCGCGAAACCGACTCTCTGACTATCTACTTTCGAGAAGTCCCGGTAAAGGAAAGCGATGAATTGCGTCCGGGCGTCATCGCCGATTTGGGATATGATAACGAAATTGTCAGCCTTGAGATTTTAAGGGCGTCGAAAGTCGTTCAAAACACCAAAGAATTTCAGTTCGCTATTAGCGAATAGCGCAATGCGCAAGTTTCTATTGAAATAAGAGGTTCTTGCAAAAATGGTATAATTTTCTTTTCAATTCTCCTCCCAAGCTTGGGGGGAGTTAGAGGGGGGTTGATTTTGTTAGACTTATCTCAACACCCTCCTAACCTCCCCCAAGCTTGGGGGAGGAATAATATAGTTTTGCAAGAGGCTCATAAAAATAATCATATTCCAATGCCATATTTGCGGATCGACGGAATGCCGCGATGGGACGGCGCAGGAAATTTTCATGATCGGAGAACATCCGGCGTTGGTGGAAAATATCCCGGCTCGAATCTGTCTCCGATGCGGCGAACCTGTTTTTAGCAGCGATACCACGGAAAACATCCGCCAATTGATTCATGGAAACGCGCAGCCGGTAAAATCCATGACGATGGACGTATTTGAATATGTTTCATGATTTTACAAACCCATCCTGCGAGATTGATATTATTTCGTATAAATGAGATTTTAACGCATGGAGAAAATTAACAATGAAACGTACTTTTACCGCCTATGTAGAATGGGACGAGGAAACGAAATTATATATTGGAATCGTGCCGGGCATTCCAGGCGCCCATACCGAGGGAGCGACATTGGACGAGCTGAATCATAACCTGAAAGAAGTGCTCGAACTCTGCCTGGAGGAATTAAGCGACGAATACATTCCCCAGTTTGTAGGCCTTCAACAAATTGAAGTCGCCTTTTGAGCCGGTTGCCCATACTCAAACTCAGAACAATGGATCGCGCATTGCGCGAATTGGATTTTGTTCCCACACGTCAAAAAGGAAGTCACGTTTTCTATCGGCATCCGGATGGCCGAACTACATCGGTTCCGAATCACCCCGGACGCGATATCCCACGGTCTTTATTGCGAGAAATTTTACGGGAAATCGAAATATCACCCGATCAGCTCATTGATATTTTGAAGTGAGTAAAAAAGGAAACCACTCGACCAAGCATACCTTTGTCAAAAACAGACCTATTCGTATGATAATACATACATTATTCCAATTTACCTTAAAGGTATTTGACTGTTATTAACATCCTATGGAAAACAATCCCCCGCATCGCCTCATCGATCCCAAACTCGAAGCCGCAGAGACGGAAGACGCCGCCAGCCTTCGTCCTCAGCAACTTACCTATTTCATCGGCCAGGAAGAAGCTAAAAGAAAACTCGCCATCTGCATCGCCGCCGCCGTGAAGCGGGGAGAGGCGCTGGATCATGTGCTTCTCTCCGGACCGCCGGGATTGGGGAAAACCACGCTGGCTCATATCGTCTCCCAGGAAATGGGCGTGGGAATCCGCGCCACGGCGGGGCCGGTGATCGAACGTAAAGCCGATCTGGCGGGCATCCTCACGGAATTGCAGCCGGGCGACGTCCTCTTTATCGACGAGATTCACCGCCTGAACCGAGTGGTGGAAGAATGCCTTTATCCGGCGATGGAGGATTTCTTTTTCGACATTATGATCGGCGAAGGGCCGCACGCCAAATCGGTCAAAATCGACCTGCCCCATTTCACGCTTGTTGGCGCCACGACGCGGTCGGGCATGTTGACCGGCCCGTTGCGCGACCGCTTCGGGATTCAGTGCCGTCTCAATTTTTACGAAACGGAAGACATTTATCAAATTCTCCTGCGCTCCGCCCGCATTCTTAACATCCCTTACGATCCGGATGGGCTGGCGGAATTGTCCAACCGTTCCCGCCGCACGCCGCGCGTCGCCAACCGGCTGCTGCGGCGCGTTCGGGATTACGCCCAGGTGAAGGCGGATGGGAAAATCACTCCCGCCGTAGCCAAGGAAGCTTTGGAGATGCTGGGCATCGACGCCGCCGGGCTGGATCAGATGGACCGCATGATCCTCTCCACTATCGCAGAAAAATTCGGCGGCGGCCCTGTAGGGCTGAAAACCATCGCCATCGCGCTGGGCGAAGATGAGGCCACATTGGAAGAGGTTTACGAACCGTTTCTCATCCAGGAAGGCTTTCTTAACCGCACGCCGATGGGGCGCGTGCTTTCCCGCCTTGCTTACGAACATATCGGCGTCCATCCGCCGAAGGATCATTCCATGCTTTTTTGAAAGGGAGGCTCATCAGGAGATTCGCCCTCCCCGTATTCGTATTTTAACAATAAGACGGGTGGCAAGGGCAAGGTTTTTCCTGCCCTGCGATTTCCCCATCCTCCTCATTTCTTTTCTGAAACACTTTTTGTAAGCGTTATTAGTGGGTAAAGCAGGCGTCTCGCCTGCAATAGGATGACAGGCGAGACGCCTGTTTTACCCAGTTTCTTCCCGATTTAGCCCGCGATCCGCGTGTGGGATGCTCTTATGAAATACCAGAGTAGAAGAGGCTTACAGCCTCTTGAAAGGAGAAACAAAGAGCCAGGATGGCTCTTCTACATTTCTTCCTGCTTTCTTCGAGAACCTTTCCTCGGTAAGAGATCATCATTCATCACTCATCATTCATCATTCCTCATTGTTTTTTCATGCCCCTCTTTGTAAGATCATAAGTTAAAGCGAACTATCCATCGAACAGGAAATCCAATGAACGCGCCATTCCATCCCGAAGAACTGCAACGCCCCTTGAATATGGGATATTTCGAGGGGGTGAATATACCCGATTACGACAAAATACTGAATTGCGTGCGGTGCGGCATGTGCCTTCCCCACTGCCCCACTTACACCGAAATGAAAATCGAGCGCGCCTCGCCTCGGGGCCGCGCCGCCCTGGTCCGCGCCGTGGCCGACGGCAAGCTGGAACTCAGCCCCAACTTCGCCAATCAGATGTTTCTCTGCTTGGATTGCCGCGCCTGCGAAACCGCCTGTCCTTCCGGCGTACGCATCGGCTACCTGATCGAGTCGGCCCGTTCCCAGGCGGAGCAGAATCTGCGCCGCAATCCGATAACCAAACTGTTTCGCCACTTTCTTTTCGGCTGGCTCTTCATGCGCCATTGGCGGCTGGAATGGGCGGCTTTTCCATTGCGGCTCTATCAAAAAAGTGGATTGCGAGCCTTTTTGCGCCGTATTGGCATATTCAAACTTTTACCCAGCCGCCTGCGCATGATGGAAGCTTTGACGCCGGACGGATTGACTGCGCCGTTCCGCAAAACCCTGCCGGATATGGTTCCCGCCCAAGGGGAAGAGAAAGCGCGGGTGGGCTATTTTCTCGGCTGTATGATGAGCCTTCTTTTCAATAAAACCACCACCGCCACCATCAAAGTTCTCACGCGCAGCGGTTGCGCCGTCTTGACGCCGAAAGCCATCCGCTGCTGCGGCGCGCCTTCGATGTCGGAAGGCTTCAAGCACAAAGCCTTCAAGATGATGAAATTCAATATCGATCTTTTCGCAACGCTGAACGTCGATTATATCGTCACCGACTGCGCCGCCTGCGCCGCCGCCTTGAAGGAATACGAAGAGATTTTCGAAGATGACGAAGAATACAAGGAAAAATCGAAAACTTTTAGCAAAAAAGTGCGTGAAATCACGGAATTCCTCGCCGCCTGGCCCCACTACGCCGGTTCAACCTCGTCCCAACCCAACCGCAAGGTTATTTATGACGAACCTTGCCACCTCTGCCACGCCCAACAGGTTTGGGAGCAACCCAAAAAACTTATCCGCGAAACGCCGGGCGTAGAACTGTTGAAACTGCCGGAATCGGAGTGGTGCTGCGGCAGCGCCGGTTTATACAACATCACCCATCACGGCATGGCGATGAAGATTCTGGACCGCAAGATGAATAACATCGAAAAAACCGGCGCCGATCTTCTCGTTACCGCCAATCCCGGCTGCCTGCTGCAACTTGGCTACGGCGTCCGCGAACGCGGCTTGAAGATGGAAGTCAAACACGTGATCGAGCTTCTCGAAGGCGGAAACGGCGAAGCGGAAAAACAATGATGAATGATGAATGATGAATCATATAGAGTGAGATAAAAGCGAAGCGTAGCCACCAACGTCTCCCAGTCTCCCAGTCTCCCAGTCTCCCAGTTCACCAGTCTCCCTATCACGCGCCGGGGGATATCGTATCCATTTTGACCAGATAACGAAAATGAATACGCTCCAACAGGCTTTTGGCTGTGTGGTGGGGCGAGTCTTGGAATTGTTTCATTTCAATGCGGAACAAGAGGTCCGCATGGCGATAGCGGGCGAAGGCGTTCGTCTTGCGCACGACATCGACATTCTTGTCCCATTCTCTGGCATAAGCCGCTTGCAGCAACGCTTTGCGGTAATCCTCGTTGGAAACGGATTCGGGAGAGGAGCCGTCCACATTCCGCAACGCCGGCGATAAGCCTTCGCTCGAAAGACCGAGAAGCTTGAAACGATGGACTTTTCGTTTATCCTCTACCAGTTTTTCGCGAATCGCCTCTTTGCATTCGTCAAAGGGAATCAATCCCTCCGGTTCCTCATCCAACGCTTGGATGAAATGAAGCGATTCTCCCACGCGGATGGGACCAGTAACTTCTCCGATCTCCAAGGACCAGAGAGCGCGGTCGAACGCTTCATGAAACGCCCCTTTCGCGTGCCATCCCAAGATTCCGCCTTTGTCGACGCTCTCGGATCGCGATTCCTGACGGATCAAATCGAAAAAATCCTCTCCGCTTTCCAAGCGGGTGAGAATATTGCGGGGCGTTGTTTTGGAGGGATCCGACGGATCGGGAGGATCGTCGTTTTCGATCATGAGGTGACGGGTCAACCGCTTGCCATCCCGGCGAAAATCGTCGGGATGGGCGACGTAATAGGCTAGAATTTCTTTTTGAGGAACATCGGGAGTAATTTTAGCCAAATCCTGCTCCATACATTCCATCATCAATGTATGGCGATATTCCTCTACCTCCTTGCCGTCGTCATTCATGCTATTCGCCAACCAACGCAAATTCAAATAGCGGATTAAGGAGATATGCTGGACGATGCGGCCGATTAAAAACTGGCCGGTCGGCGATTGAAGCCAAACCGGATCTTCCCGATCCAATCCATTTACGTCTTCCGGAGTCAGTTCCAGAGCGGTTAAGATGGGGCTTTCGTAGAGGGGGGGCGTGAGAAAATACAGCTGGATATCCTCCTTGGCGACCATCCCCCCATCGAACAGGGCGACAACGCCCGACTGAGAAAGCCGTTTCATGAAGGCGTCGCGGCTCGCACGGTAATAGGCCGTATAGATAAGACCGAAAAAAATGGGCGTGAAAAAAAACAGAATGGCCCACCGCGTTTTGACAGACATACCTTTCGCCTCTGCGATCGCCGTTTGGACGAATTCGGCGCCTGAGCAACGGCCGCCCCTGTAAAATCGGCGCCATTCCAAACTTCTTTAATTTAATCGATTCGCGCCTTGCGGGATAGGAATAGACGTTAAGTACGAACGAGGAAAGGTAAAAATCATTCGAGATAAGGGATTCGTTTTATCCGCAGATGATGGCGGGAGCCATGCGGGTCAAAACGCCGACGAATTCATGCGGCGTTATCGCCTGCCGCAACAAATCCAGCGTGAAAGGCTCCCGGACAATGGAATTGACGGCGCTCAACAATTTTAAATGAAGCCGGTTTCTAGGCGAACAAAGCATAAATACGAGATCGACCGGCAGGCCGTCTACGGCTTGGAAATCGACCGCCTGCTTTAGCCGCGCGGCAACAACGAGGGGAACGCGAAAAAGATCGTTGATGGGATGCCAGGCATGGGGAAGCGCCACGCCGCGCCCAACGCCGGTCGTCGACATTTTTTCTCGCTCTAGCAGGGCGTTATAAAAAATGTCCCGTTGCAGCAAATGGCCTTCGTCCGCTAAGTGATCGGCCATCTTCCGCAAGGCGTCGGCGGCGGACGCCGCATTCAAATCCAATAATACCCGGCTTGGGGAAAAGACCTGAAATTCTTCCTCCAATTCCCAGGCATTTTCCATGCCGCCATTCGCATCCACGCCCCCATTCAATACCCACTTTTCCAAGTGGATGGGATGAAACCGCCACTGGTTGCCGATCTTCGTAGCGGGTATTTTGTCGTTTTGTATCATCCGTAGAATCGTGCGTTGATTGACCTGCAGAAGATCGCCGACTTCTTTTATCGTTAATAGCTTTTGCACGAGAAACGCCCCCAAAAAATAAAACCGAACGCCATGAAATATTTCTCACGGCTTTCGGAACTCGTTCTAATCGAATAATAATTTACTTTCGCCAACGCCACCTAAGAGTCGCTTCTGGCTACGCTTCGCTTTGAGCCTACCCTACGGTTCTAACCGGCTCTCGTTCGCATCCAGCGAATGGGATGCTCCAATCAAAAACTTTTCAAAAGACTCATAAATAGATTACTATTAAACTTGCTTTCGCTGTCCAACACGATTATAATTATACCTAGTTGTCATTCATTGTCAATTCTTGTTCTACGGAGATTAAGGAAGCGCCTCAAATATACGGCAATAGAAATAGGCCAGAGGAGACGATAAATGCTCGATTTCAACAGAAAGATAGAATTTCACGTTGGGGATTCCGTGCTGCTGGACGGTTGGGAAGAAACAAAAGGATTGATCGAATCGATTCGCGTGATTTCCGATGCGAAACTGGTAGAAGAGTATATCGGCGCTCCATCGGATATCGTCGTAACAGTGAGGATGAAAGACGCCATCGTCAACAAACGGGGTTACGATGTCGTTCTCGTCAATTCGTCCGACCTGTACAGATAATTAATAATGCCAAGATCGCTCCACTCCTTATGAGCCGATCGATAGAAAACATGATATATCTATAGAACGATCGATATACTGATCGATAATATATTTTTTTTGGGCGAAGAAAGAAATCGTTTTTTCTCGAATAGAATTTTAGCGGCGCTTCGTATAGAAGACTAACAATCCCCAAAAATATTAAGGGAGAGAATCGATCTCTCCCTTCTTTTCGATTGCTCTATCCATCCAACCATTATCCAATAATTTCCCGCAGGGGAGGCAGCGCCTCTTTCCAAGGATTGCGGCGCCAAGCGAAACGTTTCAATTCGCGCATTTGATTGGAACTCAACCGCTTTCCATCCGAGGGCGCCGTATTCAACTCGGCTTGCCGGAGGTTGCGGATGCCGGGGATAACTACATCCGCCTCATCATGACTCAATACCCATCTCATAGCGAGTTCGGCCAATGGCATTCCGGGCAAGTTGCGTTGCGCCCATTCCCTAATCGCTTCCACCCTCTCTACCGTCGCATGCAGATTGCCGCCGCTAAAATAGATCGAGCGAAAATCGTCTACGGCGAACGTTTCATCCCCTTTATACTTGCCGGTCAGGGAACCTTCGTCGAAGGGAACGCGGACGATGGTTCCGATATCGTACTGTTTGCAAACCGGAAACAGCGTTTCGCGGGGATGCTGTTCGAAGAGATTGAAGATGAGTTGCAGGGAATCGATCGTTCCGGTTTGAAGCGCGCCGATGACGCATTCGGGAAACGATTCCGTCGTGGAAACGCCATAGGCGCGGATTTTGCCGTCCTTCTTCAGTTTCTCGCCCGCTTCGAATATCTCATCCGCCGTATTCCAGGTTTCGCACCAGGTATGCAGTTGATAGATGTCCAGACAATCCGTCTGAAGATTCTTCAAACTGGTTTCCACTCCCGCAACGATATAGGACGCAGGAAAAGCCTTTTCGTGAGGCGTCCATGAGGGAGGATTCCATAATAAGTTCTTGGGAGGAAGTTTCGTAGCGACGTAGATGCGCTCCCGCCGTTCTTTCAGAACTTTGGCGATAATGCGCTCGCTGCGCCCCTCGCCGTAGGCTTGCGCCGTATCGATGAAATTGCCGCCTAAGTCGATATATTTCTGCAAAGCGGCCAACGAATCGGAATCGCTTTGATCACCCCACATGCCTCCGATCGCCCAGGCGCCGAAGCCAATCTCCGATAGTTCCCAGCCCATGCGTCCAAAACGGCGCGACTTCATAATTTCCTCCAGATTTTGATCTTCATCGATGAAGCAACCGGCAATCGCTCCCAAAACAAAGTCGGGTGAGGCGGCGCGGATTCAATTCTTTGGCTGCTCTTTGCCGGTAGCTTCGTTTTTGGACGAATCGGTAGAACCGGCATCGATCGCCTCGCTGGCGGACAGCGATTCCGCTACGGCGGAGAGCGTGGCGTTATTGATGGCGCCCGCGGCGGTAAGCGAATCTTTTTTCTCCGCTTCCGCGAATTTCGTCCGATCGACGAGGACGTCGCGCCGAATCCATCCTTCCAAATTTCCCCAACAAGCAATTTTTACCCATTCGCTGTCGGCGGGGGATTCCAGGATTTTGATTTCCAAACCATTACAAAGATTTTCCAAACGATCGGCGTCGTCCAGTGGACGGCTGCGCAGAGGAGTTTTTCTTCCTATCAGAACCTTTCCCGCCGCCGTGACTTCCATCACGTCGCGGGCGTAATATTGGAAAAGACGCTTGTCCGGCGTCAAGATCGTTACTACAATTCGGTCGAATTCCCGAACGATCGCCCGTCCTTCTCTTGGACCATATTTTGTAATAACTACAGCCGCGCCGCCTGAAGACGGCTGCAAAGCGGGGAGAAGGAAAAAGACCATAAAAAGAATAAAAACGGTTTTTATTTTTGCATTCATCGCATCGATCCTCATGTGGGGATGGTAACCAGGGTTCATGTTTTTTTCAACGTCCAAAAGGCCTATAAAGTATCGCTTGCGCCGTTCCGCTTGGCTAGTTCTTCTGATCCTGAGCTTCTTTTACGCTTCCTGCGCCCAGGCTCCGCGCCGCGAGCCGCCAACGCCTCCAGCGCAAGCCGCAACAAGCGAAAAACCGGCGGCGGAGGACAAGCAGCCGGATAAGAAGCCAGCGCTGAAGGATTTGAAGGGCTACTTGCTGCCGTAAGGAGAACTGGCGGGGATCGCTTCGTTTGATCTACCCTACAAAGGTTGTGAATTGATTAAAAGGAAAAGGGTTGAGGCATGAAAGCGCGTTTTTTATCTCCAGAACCCGTGGTGGAGTTAGTCAAGCGCTTCGATGGGGCTTATGAAAATTTTCTGGCCGCCGCGAGAACCTGCTATTCCTCCAAGGGCATTGTTTCCGAACAAGATATCGGCGACCGTTGGGATTTTCTCGCCCAAAGCCTCTACCGCGCCGGGCATCATACCACCTTGCAGCACGCCCATTATCAATTCGCCCTCGATCGCGTCTCGCGCCATTTTCTGTGGTCGTTCCTCCACTCCCATCCTTTTTACAACTCGGAACAAGCAAGCCAACGCTACGTGGAGGTCAAATCCGGCTGCGCCGCCATACCGCCGTTGAGCGGCCAGGCGCTTTCCCTTTACGAAGAGACTATCGCCTTTCAGATGGATCGCTACCGTTCGCTGACGGCGCGGCTCATGCCGTTGGCGGAGGAGCAATACGTCCGGCGTTTTCCCAAGCGTCCTCTCGATAAAGCGAGATTCCGCGGCGATGTCAAGAAAAAAGCCCAGGAAATCGCCCGCTACGTTCTTCCCGTCGCTACGTTTTCCTATCTCTATCACACGATCAGCGCCGTTACGCTTATGCGCTATTGGCGGCTCTGCCAGCAGCAAGACGCCCCGCTGGAACAGCGCATCGTCGCCGAGAAGATGATTCAAGCCCTCTTGAAAGCCGAACCCAAGTTTGAAGCCATCCTGGAAGAACCGCTGGAGCCGGAGACGCTTCCCGAATGGGATTGTCTTCGCAACGGCGCCGGCGCGGGATTCGCCGCCCAATTCATCGCCGAATTCGACGCCAGCCTCGAAGGCCGCGTCTCCAAACTAGTAGATTGCAAACCAAAAAACGAAGCCTTGCTGGCCGATTCCGTGCGCGAGGTTCTAGGCCGCCCCCGCCAAACGATGTCCGATGAAGAAGCCATCGGCGTGGCCCTCGATCCCGAACGCAACCGCCTGCTGGGTGAGTCGCTCAACCTGACCACAATGGCAAAATTGACGCGCTGCCTGTTTCATCCGTCCTATACGTTCCGCAAAAAAATCAGCCATACGGCGGATTCTCAGGATCAGCGCCACCGCATGACGCCCGCCTCCCGCCCCATCCTCGCCGCGCATCTGACCGGCGATCCCGACTTCATCACGCCGGAACTAATCAAGATGGACGACGGCGTACTCTACGAATACGCCGAGACGATGGAACGGACATGGGACGCCATCCGCCAATTGCAGCGATGGGGAGTCGAGGACGAATTCGTTCAATACCTTCTGCCCAACGCCGCCGCCGTACGCTTTACGGAATCGGCCGATCTGCTCAACCTGCGCCACAAACTCGCCATGCGATTGTGCTATAACGCCCAGGAAGAAATCTGGCGGGCCTCGCTGGACGAAGCGCGGCAAATTTGCCAGACCAATCCCCTAATTGGAAAATACCTATTACCCCCTTGTTCGCTGCGGCTGCTGTCCAACCAAAAACCGATCTGCCCCGAAGGCGAACGGTTTTGCGGGGAGAAGGTTTGGACATACGAATTGGACGATTATGATAGGATTATTTAATCAATATGGCCGCCTGGGAGCGCGGACGTCCCGGCCGCCAATGGGAAAAACATTGCGGGCGAAGACGCCCGCGTTCCCAGATCCGCAATATGAGTTGATGATAGAGATATTATGAAATCCCCATTTTTCGACGCCCGCTTGTTGCGGCGGCTTTGGGAAATTTCCTGGCCTACCATCGTCTACGCCATTCTGGAAACGACCGTAGGCTTGGCGGATATCTATTTTTCCGGCTTTTTGGGCAGCGACGCCGTGGCCGCCGTCGGATTTTCCCGCCAGATTTTTCTCGTGCTCATGATCGGCACGTTGGCGATAACCACCGGGACCATCACTCTGGTAGCTCAATATTTCGGGGCGGGACGCTGCGATATGGCTTCCGCGGCGGCGACGCAATCGCTGCGGCTGGCGGTTATCTCGGGTTTGATTCTCGGCGTCATCGGCGCGGCGTTGGCTAGTCCCAGCCTGCTGCTTTTGGGCGCGGAGGGCGATGTTCTGATTCAAGGGTCGGCTTACTTGCGCATCCTCATGGGCGGCGTCGTCTTCTTGATGATCAATTATTCCGTCAACGCCGTTTTCCGCGCACTGGGCGATACGAAGACGCCGCTGAAGATCACATCGGTCATTAACGTTTTGAATATAGGATTGGATTACGTTTTCGTATTCGGCCTGAGCTTCATTCCCGCTTTGGGAGTCAAGGGCATCGCTTTGGGAACCATTATGGCGCGGGCGCTGGGAGCCGCCTGGGCTTTGGCGATATTGTCCCTTCCCTCCCGCGAAGTGAGGTTAATCTGGGATTTGCCCGCGCAAAAAGACCTAATAACTCGTCTATTGAGCATCGGCCTGCCGTCGGGTTTTTCCGGCTTCTTCCGCAACGGCGCCCGCATTGTTTTTTTCGCCATTCTCGCTTCCACATCGGCGGGAACGGCGGCAGTGGCCGTAGCCTCCATCGGCTTTCAGGTGCGCATGTTGGCCATCATGCCCGCTCTCGCCATCCAAGCGGCGGTCTCCGCACTTGTCGGCCAGAGCATCGGCGCCAACAATCTCGAAGAAGCGGAAGGCTACGGATGGACATCGATCAAGTTCTGCGTTTTGATTTTCGGATTTCTGAGCCTCTTGCTTTTTTTGTTTCCCGCGCGAATCGTCCGCTTATTCACCGATGTTCCAGAAGTAATTTCCCTAGCGAACGCGGCTATGCGCTTCATCGCTTTGGAGCAATTCTGCAATTGCGTTTCCATCGTGGCGAGCGGCGCTTTGTCCGGCGCGGGAGATACGAAGCCGCCGATGCGCTATACGATCTTTTCTCAGTGGTTTCTGATGCTGCCGCTGGCGTTATGGTTCTCCTATCAACCATCGATGAATATCTGGGGCGTTTGGCTGGCTTGGGGCATGGCGCCCGCCGTCCAACTCCTATTGACGGTTCTTCGCTTCACGAGCGGCGAATGGAAATCGATCAAAGCGGCGATTTGACTAATACCAGTCTGCATTTAGATTGTTGCTTTTAAGTTCCCTCGCCCTCTGGGAGAGGGTTAGGGTGAGGGGAAGCTCAATCAATTCTTGCTAATATGCGTCCTTTTTTTGATAAAGAAAATTATATTAACCTTAACTTAATGGCATTGGGGCGAGGCTCCCGCCGACCCGCATAGAGACGATGGTTCGCCAAGAGGCTCACCCTCCCCACCTTTCCACCGTTTGTGCATCAAGCGTATAAGAAGGCGGAAACCATTGTTTTCCGTTTCCTTTTACGCTATTTGCGTTTACAATAGGAGTAGATTATGACATTTGGTTTTACGGATTGGGATTGTTTCAAAATCTCCCTCACCCAATCCCTTTCTCAAAGGGCGAGAGAACAATTCCGAATGTCATAGAGAAATGGTTCGCGAATCAAATTAAGCGGAGTGAAGGTTGATTCATGACGATTTTGAAGCCAAACGCCGCAGGACGCTTTTATCCGGCCAATTCCAAAATTCTCGCCGACGACGTCAAGGATTACTTGAACGAAGCGGCCATCGAACCCAGCGAAGAGCCGGTGCTAGCGGTCTTGTCGCCTCATGCGGGATACGTTTTTTCCGGGCCGATTGCGGGGTATTCGTTCCGTCATATTCAAAACCAATCCCCCGATACGGTGCTGGCGATCGCGTTGGCTCATCACGGCGCCGAAGGCGGCTGCGTCTTCGACGGAAAAGCGTTCGAGACGCCGTTAGGCTCCGTTTTCATCGATGGCGATCTCGTTTCCGCGCTGTTGGCGGAGGGGCCGCCCATTCAGGCGGATATCAGGCCGTATCTTGGCGAACATTCGATCGAAGTCAATCTTCCCTTTATCCAAACCGTCTTTCCCCAAGCGAAAATCGCGACGATTTTAATTACCCGCCTGGAGCCGTCCTTATGCCGCTCTATCGGCCATAAAATTGCGGGGGTTTTACGCCAATCTTCCAAAAAAATCCTCATCGTCGTCTCTTCAGACATGACTCACTATCCCCCTTACGACGACGCTAACCGCATCGACCAGGCCATGCTGAAAAGCATGGAATCCCTAAAACCGGACGTTATATATAAAGAGTTGGACAGATTATCTTCGGAGCGCGTCAAGGATTTGCATTGCGTGATGTGCGGTTCCGCCGCCATGATGACGGCCATCGAAGCCGCCGTGGAACTAGGCGCAACAAAAGCGAAAACGCTGCATTACCGCAACAGCGGCGACAGCCCTCACGGCGAACGCGACCGCGTGGTGGGCTATGGAGCGTTCGCTATTTACGGGGCATCAAGCGGCAAGCCAGCCATCGAGGTTTCTCCATGAAGCCTAAGATATTTTCCGACGCCGACAGAAAACAACTGCTGCGCATCGCCCGCGAAAGCATCCATGCCGGATTGCATAATAAAGCCTATTCGCCGGAAACTCCGTCTCCGCCGTTGACATTAGAGCGGGGCGTTTTCGTAACGTTAAAACATCGCGGCGAACTGCGGGGATGTTTGGGACGCTTCGAATCCGACGGAATTCCGTTAGCGCGGCTCATCGCCGTCATGGCGATGGAATCGGCCCGCCACGATTTCCGCTTCAGTCCCGTCGCTCTGGTTGAATTGCCGGAGATCGATATTCAAATATCCGTATTGACGCCGCTGGAGCCGGTCAAGGACATTTCCGAAATCGTCATCGGCGAGCATGGCCTGCAAATTCGGGGACGCGCAGGCGGGGGGATGCATCGCTCCGGCACGCTTCTGCCGCAAGTCGCTTCGGAGCATCGATGGGACGTAACCACCTTCCTAAACGCCACCTGCACCAAGGCGGGCTTACCCCAAAACGCCTGGAAAGATCCGCAGACGGAAATTTTCAAATACGGCGCCGAAGTCTTCGGGGATTTAGATTTTGCACAACCGCCCTTCCACGTGGATGAATAGCGCCTATGAACTTCACCTATGAGCTTCTTCCCAAATATCAACGTTTAAAAACATTGAGCCAGCAGCGCGGTATTCCGATCGAACCGGATTTCGGAGATTGGATCTGCTACCGGGGACAAATCGGCCTTGTTTTGGGTTACTATGAAGACGCGCTGGCGCTGGCGGACGAATACGCGGACATTCCCCTGCTTGAAAAGGATGCGATTCTAATAAAAAATTGGAGAGACGATCCCCATTTGATCCTCTTGCCCAGTATCGAAGATTTATTGAAAATCATTCAGGAATACAGCCATTATTCTCCCACTCTTACGCCGGAAGCCGCGCCGGACCGCATCGGCTGGCGCGCCGTCCATCCAAAGGCTTCTCCCATCCTATCCGCTTCCCTGCTCGAAGCGTTGCTCGATTTAGCCATACTACTCCTGGAACGGGATGAAACCGCATGAAAAACGTTCCCGAACGCGTTTTCCTTTATGGTTCCGGCGGCCATGCCAAGGTCATCATCGATATCCTGCGTCTGAACGGCGTAGAGGTCGCTGTCTGTCTGGACGACGATCCCGCCAAATCGGGCGGTCTGGTCATGGGCGTCCCTATTCGCTATGCGCCGGATGAACTAGCGCGATTGAAAGAGCAGGGCGTACTCACGGGCATTGTCGGCATCGGGAACAATCGCATCCGCGAAGAGAAAGCCGCTCTTCTCCGCGCCCAAGGCTTTCGACTCGCCGCGACGATGCATCCCGCCGCTATTATCGCCCGCGACGTTGTCATAGGAGATGGAACCGCCGTCATGGCGGGAGTAGTAGTGAATTGCGGCGCGCGTATCGGCGAAAACGCCATTCTCAACACTTCATGCAGCGTCGATCACGATTGCATCGTTGGAGACAACGTTCATATCTCTCCCGGCGCCCGTTTAGGGGGAACCGTCGTCATCGGCGACGGAACCCAAATCGGCATTGGAGCCGTGGTTCTGCCTAATCTGAAAATCGGAAGAAACGTCATCGTCGGCGGAGGCGCGGCGGTGATCGGCGATCTTCCCGACAGCGTCACGGCAGTCGGCGTTCCCGCGAGAATTATTCCCCAAAAATGATTCGTTGCATGAAGTAGGATGGGTCGCGTTTTTTGACCCATCGTTTTTCTTGGTTATAACAAATGATGGGTTAAACGGCGCGACCCATCCTACAATCTACGCCTTGTACCATTCTCTTTCCTTGCCTGCGAGATCGGAGACTTTGGCGATCAATTTTTCCCGCTTCTCCTTATCCATCGCGCTGAAGGAACGCGCGTATGCGATTTTTTCTTTGATCTCCTTGGCGCTCACCGCTCCCGTTATCAGGCAGCTGATGGGCAGCGACCATACGAAATGCAGCGCTTCCTCCACGCTGAGACGGTCAGGGATGACTCGCGATCCCTCTTTGCCGATAGTAATCAAGCGCCCGAACGCCAGCGTCTTCATCGCCAGCGCCCCGATTCCACACTCCGTCAATTGGGGCAGCACGTTGAGGCTGAAACTTTCATAGCTGGGATCGATGACGTTGATGGGCATTTGGCAGGTTGAGAATGGATTGTTCTCTTTCGTCCGTTCCAACATGCGCAAATGAGCTTTATACGTCATATGGCCGGTGAAACCGATATGGCGGACCTTGCCGCTTTCTTTCGCTTTCAGCGCCGTATCCAGCACGCCGTTGGCCAGACGCTCGTCGGCGTCTTCGGGACTTTCGAGGCCGTGAATCTGCCACAGATCGACGTATTCCGTTTTCAATCGCCGCAGCGAATTTTCCAGGTCTTGCAATGCTTTTTCGCCGGTCTTTTCCGTCGATTTGGTCATGAGGAAAATCACGTCGCGGTATTTGGGCGTCAACAATTTTCCCATGCGTTCTTCCGAGCCGCCGTTTTGGTATTGCACGGCGTTGTCAAAAAAGCGCACGCCGCCCTCCAACGCCGCTTCCATCAATTCCTGGGCGTCTTTCTCGCTGGCGTCGCCGAAATGGTATCCGCCTATTCCCAGCATCGTTACGGCTTCCCCCGTCTTACCTAAGGGACGAGTAGGCAACCAATCGCCGAGACGATCTTTCTTCTTTTCGGCAGCTTCGGCGAAAGAAAGTGGCGGCGCCATCGCAGCGGCGGCGAGCGCGGCGATGGATTGAATAAACTGACGGCGGTCTGTCATGATAGGAGCCTCCTTACGGCAGGATTTTTTTGTTTAGTCCGAAGTTCCTAAAGAAATAATCGGAATACTAGGCGTAACCATTGGATATTTTTGAGGTTGCGCTTTTTTGTGCGGCAAGGATTGTAGCCATGTAAATATGCAAATATTTTCATAATTTATTCTAT
>JBFMBP010000038.1 GCA_040755155.1 Candidatus Omnitrophota bacterium
CAACTACAATTCAATGTGTATACTATATTGATAGTCATAGATGGGATAAGGAAATTTGTAAAGGGGGAAATTATACAATCAATTATTTTTCGACGACTCTTCTTACTTCAGGCGGCTGACCTGTTACTCTTATATAATAAAATGGATTTATTGTTTTTCTTGCCGGAGTTTGTGTAGGCGTTGGCGTCATTGTAAAGGTAGGCGTATTTGTAGCCGTAAGCGTGGGCGTATTGGTGGGACAACCATTGCACCAACATTGAGGGCATCCAGAATATCCCCAACTGCCTTGAGTTGTTCCTGGTCCGCCGGGACTGCTATCTTCATAATCCGGATACGCATCGTTATCATCATTTGGATCATTCTCATTGAGTATTCCGTCGCCATCCGCATCGCCGTCGTTTACGTTGAGAATTGCATCACAATCGATATCGATAGAATACGGGTCGCATACCGTCGGCGTTGGCGTCGGAGGGGGTAAACACGCTAGAAGGTTAGGAGTAGGCGTCATAGGTAAATTCTCGACTGATGTTATTGGATCATTATTAGAAGCATTTGTCCGCATCATCATTGTCTGTGAATACAAAGCGCTAACGCCAAAAACTACTACGAGCAATCCAAACAGGTTGAGAAAGAAAAGTTTCGTCTTCATTATACTCTCCCCCTTAGTTCTTCAATACGTCCTGCTGTAACTTCAGCGCGTCGTCGAGGCATCCCTTCAGCGTTCCGCCCTCGTACATCAGGGATCGCGTGATGGCGTCTTGCGCGCAACCGAGCGCTTGGATACGCATTCCCTTTTTGTTCAAAATCTCCCCTTGGCTAAGACAAACCCACGGCATAATGGCTTCGAACGGCGCTTCTCTGGCCACGCCATTGAGCAAATCCAACGCCCCGTCGTAATCTTGTTTGTTCGAACTCAGATAACGAGCGAGGCACACGGCGCAATTGGCCGCTGGAAGATTGTTTAACGTAAAGGTATTGATGACGTATTTGCAGATTTCCATCGCGTCGTCGAGTTTGCCGCTCCAAGACAAGCCGATTTGATGAAGATCGTAGAGGTGAGCGATATCGTAGGTGGAAAAAGTCGACCTCGCCGTCGCGTCTTGAATGATGGGGCTGTCGATGAGCAGGGAGGTTATATCTACCATGCGTTCGCGCTGTTCGAACCTCTCCTCCAGCGAGCGCACGCAGCGAACGCCGCCGGTATAGATGACATGCCAATCGGAGCCGTGCGCCTCCATGAACTTGCGAAACTCCGCCTGCGCCGCGTCGCGGCTGGCGCCCGAATCGATCAGGATCATCGTCATGCACAGCGGAATATCTTTCCCCGCAGGCGCATCGCCCGAAGGATTCAGATTGGCTTCCGCGCCGTTGATCTCCTGCATCGCTTCGTCAAAGCGTCCGTCGACCGAAAGGCACAGCGCTTTGGCCATGGCCAGCATCAGCGCCGGTTCCTTGACTTGCGCCATGGGAGCGTATACGGCTTCCATCGCCGCAGTTTCGGGAGAGTTGACCTTGAGCCGGTTGAGGTAAATTTTAAACAGCCCCAAGTCTTCGAAGCCATCGGTGAAAGGCGGAACCTGGTAAAGGCTGCCATTCATGCGCCCGCTGACCCGTTCGAATTCCTGACGCGCCACGGCGGCGTAATCGCGCCTTTCCATTAGACTGCGCTCGTTTTCGTATTGAAACTGCGGCCATTTTTCCGCGTAGGCTTGCGCGAAGATGGCGTCGCCTTCCTCACTTCGTCCTAAGCGCCGCAACGCTTTGCCTTTGAAGAGCATTACCTTTTGATGGTCTGCGCCCGCGGCGGGCAGTTTCGCCAGCACGGCGCCGATGAACTGCAACGCTTCCTCATTCTCCTGCGCCGTCGCCGACCATTTCAGCAAATCTTCCAAAGCTGCCTTGAGGGTTTCGGCGTCCTGCTGCTTGCTGATGGCGGAAATGGCGTTGGTTCGGCATAGCGAGAGGGGCATTCGATCGCGAGCACGGCGATACTGCTCCACGGCGGAAGCGGAATCCTGGGAGCGAGATAGAGGGGAAAAGACTATAAGAGAAAGAATAAACAGCGAAATAAGGCTTATTAGCGTAAATAAATGCGTTTTTTTCATAATAATAGCCTCCTCATTGAATTATGAGAATATTTGACTAATGATCTGATTAATACGCCGAAAACGCCTATTTACTAAAAGAACCGAATTTTTTGCAATAATATCATGAACAAGCGTGGATTGTCAAGAGAAAAATACGAAAAATGAAAAAAAAATAGAATGCTAGAATTACTCGCAGAACATTTTTTTAGGGGGGAAAATCCATCAGTTCGAAAGGCGGCCCAACAAGCCGCCTTTTTTCTTCCAAAAATCCCCCCAGTCATAGCCCAATCATCCCGCCTTTGTTATCCTATACGCGCAGAAAGAATATCCGAATTAAAAAGGGAAAACGCTCGCATTATCCAATTGTCTCATGAAAAAATATTGGCCTTCCCATGAAATATTTCTATTTTCCTTGATCCTGGCGGCGGCGATTCTGCTCTTTTGGTGGAGAGTATGGATTCCCACTCCCCAAGACCGGATGCACTTTTCCGACGATATTTTCGTCAAGGACTATCCCGCCCGCATGGGATTGCAGCGCATCTTGCTTTCCGGCTTTCTCCCTTTATGGGATCCTTATCAATTCGGCGGATGGCCGGGGATAGCCAATTGCGAAGCCGGTTTCTTTTATCCGCCTAACTGGTTGCTGCTGCCCTTCGCCGCATCGCCTCCAGCCGCCTTTACGGCTACGGAATGGCTGGTTTTGCTCCATTTCTTCCTAGCGGGCTTGGGCGCATATCGTCTCGCCCGTTTTATGGGCTTGTCTCCTCTCGGCGCGGGAATGACGGCGGCGGCTTATACGTTTTGCGGCTTTCATTGCGCCCATAAAAAGCACGTCAACATGCTTTTCACTCTCGTATGGCTGCCCTGGCTGCTGTTGCAAGTTGAACGATGGATTCAAGATCGCGCGCCTCTTCGCTTGTTGAAACTCTCCTTCCTGCTGGCGCTGGCCTATTCCGCCGGACATCCGCAAGCCTCGCTCTATACAACCCTGTTCGTCGGCGCCCGAATGCTTCACGCCGCCATTTCCCGAACCAGCGAAGAAGCCGTAACGTTCCCCGCCATCGCCTGCCGCCTCGCCGTCATCTTCGGCGTCGCGTTCTTTTCCTTCGCCTTGACGGCGATTCAATGGCTGCCCACGGCGGAGTTAATCCAACAAGGCGAACGGGCTTCCGTAGACGCTTTTCGCAGCAGTTCGGAATACTCCCTGCCTCCCTACGAATTGCTCGACGCCTTTCTGCCGGAAGTTTTCCATTATTGGACCCAGGTGGAAGTTTTTTACTGGGGAATCGTTCCTTTTCTATTGGTTCTTTTCGCGGTAACGGCGGCGCCGTTGGATTCCACGAACCGTTTTTTATTGACAGCGTCGGTCTTATCCATCCTGTTTTCCTTGGGAGAAAATTTCTTTCTCTACGATTTATCCTATCTCCTGGTTCCCGGCGTCGCCTGGGTGCGCGCCCCCAGCCGCTGGATTTATTTCGCCAGCCTGCCCATTGCATTAATGGCGGGACGCGGCGCCGATTTGCTGAGCCAACCGAATTTGCTCTTCGACCGCGAGCGTATGGCGGGCTATTACCGCGCCCTGTTGCTTATCGCCGCCTTGCTCGCCGCGATTCTCCTCCTGCTCGTCATCGGAATGCAGTCGGAAACGAGCGTCCAGGCGATGAAAGCCATCGCCAGCCAATTGCCCTCGCCGGAATTCTACGATGAGGAATGGAGGCGTTTCATCAGCGGCCTGTTCTCGCTCGTTCTCTTTGGCGGTTCATTTTTATTGCTTCTTCATTTGGCGAAATTGAAAAAAATATCGCCTCGAACCATCGCCGTCTTAGCCATCGCTCTCGCTTGGATCGACCTGGGAACGCATTACCGCTTGTTGGATTTGCAGGAAGGACCCGGCGGCTATCGCATTGATACGGAAGTGAAGCGCCTTCAGGAATCCTCTTGGAATCTGCGGACGAAAGTTTTCTTCCACGCTGGAGGCGACCGCACGCTCTATCACGGCGCCGCCCAAAACTTCCGCGAGTTGGACGGACAATCGCCCCTGACGCCGCGCCTCCATCTGGAACTGCGCGAGGACACAGCTCTCCTCATTCCGGACAAGCCGAATTACGCCTTATATAAATTACTAGGCGCAGGGGCGATTCTCACCGACGCGGGCGCGCTCATGCCCCGCGTCAGCAGAGAAACCAACCGGTTGTATTTTACAAACGAACCGTCCGTACGGGCGCGTGTTCTTTACGATGCCTTTCAAGCCGATCTCCCTGTCCAGCGAGCACTGCTCAAACTGCAATCGTTTCCATTCGATCAAGTCGTCTTGACGAACGCGGCACCCGAATCGTATGAAGCCATAACGGCGAAAAAAAAGATTTTCCCAAAGCCGTTTCTGCTGGCCAGCGGTTCGGCCAAGGCCGTCCAGGCCGGAGCGCATCTCGTAATCGGCGGCGTCGACCATTTTGCGGATATTGAAGACGTATCGAAAGGCTACTATTTCGCCGTCGCCGATCCCTATACGGGCGACGTCGAAAAAACCGCCGCCTTCGATCTCATGCTCAGCTTGAACGATCCATCGCGGCGCGAGCATCGGCGAATGATGGATTTCGTCGCCGCCATCCCCGACGGAAAAATCGTGATGGCGGCGGTTGGCGACAACGCCACCAACATGCTGCTGCCGGAAGGACTCGCGGCGCTGCGGACCATCGGCGCATCCGTCGACGTTCGCTATCAATATCAATACGCTCACGCCATCGTGGGCCGCAAGGGCGCTCCCATCGGCTCCGCTTTGGAAATCCTTTCTCCCACGGAAGCCGTCGCGCTGCAAACCAACGAGCATTTCTTCGTCAAAGGCCAAACGGCGGGACGTCCATCCATGCAATGGGAAACGGCGGCGCAATACGCCCAAGATTGGGAACGCTTATTCGAAAACCTCCGGCAAGACCGCCTGCCCGCCCAATACTATCTGATGGAAGATGGAAGCGAACGAACGATGCCGAAATCCATCCAAATCGTTTCCGCTCCCAAAACCTTGGGAATCAAAGACCGCGCCAGCATTCTCGTCGGCGGCCGGGAAACCGCCTTGAATCGAACCGGCTACAATCTCGCCGTTCTCAATCCCAATACCTTCCAAGTGGAAGAAAGCGCCGTTTTCAATCTTCTCGCCGATTACGCCGCCGACGCGACGAATTACGTCAAAAATCCGCCGGAAGAGAACCTGCGGATGCAGGCGTTCATCCATTCCGTCACCGAAGGCTATTTCCTATTAGGCGCCATCTGCGACGAAGCCATCGACTTGATGCAGCTGCCGACGTTGGCGGCCTTGCGCGATATCGGCAGCCGTCTCGATTACGACGCCGCCGATCCCGACAAGCGCAAGCGAATCTCTCACGCCTTCGCCTGCATCAAGGGCGCAACTCTTTTTGTGGAAGATTATCATCAGAACCAGGAATCCACCGTCTTTCTCTTCCCCCGCTATCCCGGCGGCCCCGCCTTGATGCCATCGGACCGCAATGATGAAGAGAATATCGCCATCCCCTCCGATCCCGTCAGCGAGATCGTCTCCGACGCAACGCGAATCCAAACCTTTCCCGAACCGGCGCCAGGACGAAAATGGTATTTGGAGGAGCAGGGGCCGAACCGCCTGCGCATCTCTGGCTTCACGCCGGAAAAAGGCTTTCTATTCATCGGCGAGATGTCTTATCCGGGATGGAAAGCGAAGGTAGACGGCGCGCCCCAGCCGATCGAACGCTGCAATTACTATTTCCGGGGCTTGCCGGTCGAGGCGGGAATGCGCGTCGTGGAGATGGACTATTCCCCCGTCTCTTTTCAAGCGGGGATGCAAATCACCGTTATAGCGTTTTTAACGGCGGCGGCGTTATGGATATTGACGATAAGAAAAATCTTCTGAATTAACAATCATTTTTTTTCGATTATCCATCGCAATGGCGGATTATTGTGAGACTATTCTCTTTTCATCATGTTGTTATACCATTCTGCGTTAGGATTGTTGCTTATAAATTCCCTCGCCCTTTGGGAGAGGGTTAGGGTGATGGAAATATAAGTCTACTAATATCAACCCCCACCTAACCTCTCCCAATCTTGGGAGAGGAATTTGAAAAGCGACAATCTCAATGCAGATTGGTATTACTGGTGGGCTACGTTTCGCTTTGAGTCCACCCTACCTACTCATCCTGTTTTTTTTTCATCATTCATCATTCATCATTCATCACTCATCATTCCAACCGTCATCCCGTCCCCGATTTTCTGGCCAGGGACTTGCGCCGCAGTTGATCTAGGTAGACGGCGCCGATGATGATGCAGCCGATGACGATCTTCTGCACGAACGAGGATATCTCCACCAAGTTGCAGCCGTTGCGCAGAAACTTGATGATGAAGGCGCCCATGATGGAGCCGAGGATGGTTCCCTCGCCTCCCATAAGGCTGCCGCCGCCGATAACCACCGCCGCAATCACTTCCAGTTCCATGCCCATCGCTTCCATCGGCTGGCCGGAATTGAGGCGGGAAGCGTGCAAAACGCCCGCGAGTCCCGCCGTCACGCCGCCGATGAAGTAGACGATCAGTTTGACGCGTTCTACATTTACGCCGCATAAGCGCGCCGTCTGTTCGCTAGAGCCGACGGCGTAGGTCTGAATGCCGAAAACGGTGTATTTCAACGCGAATCCCGCCGCCAGCGCCAGCGGAATCAGGATGAATACGGAATAAGGGATGAGAAGAATGGAGTCGCCCTTATTGACGAGACTGGGATAAGCTTCTTCCAGTAAGAGCCGATTGAGATGAGCCAGTTTCTTCCCTTGCGGATTTTGGGCGATTTTCTTTTGCAGAGAAGCGGGAAGCGAGACGTTCGCGAATCGTTCCTGATTGTACAATAATCCACCTTGGACGATTCGATTCATGTCGATTAGTAAACCATCGATCAATGTCTGAGAAGGAGAGGCGGAAGGATTATACTCCGCCAACAGAGCTTTCGTTGCATCCGATAATTGTTCTCGAAGATGAATTTCCAGAGAATTGCCGCTCTCTTTCAATCGTATGGCAAATCCCCGCCATTTGATCTCATCTTCGGAAAATTGGCGGCTTTCGAGCAGCGTAATTTCCCAAACGGCGTTTCCCACTTTGATGAAATCGCTGGGCATGCCATAAACGGGCAACCCCGCAACGGATTGCAGCGCCACGCCTCGGACGATTTCCATCATGCCCAGCGTAACGATGAACGGCGCTAATTTGCCGCGCGTGATGAGAAAGCCATTCAATAATCCGCAAACGGCGCCGGTCGCCAAGGCCGCCAAAATCCCCATAGACAGCCCCATGCCCCAGCCCGCCATTCTATCGGTCGAGATGACGATGGCGCAGAAAACACCCGCCAACGCCACCAGCGAACCCACCGACAAATCGATGCCCCCGCTGACGATGATGAACGTCATGCCCACGGCGGCGATGGCGATCACTACCGTCTGCCCAAAGACGTTGCTGAAGTTTTGAAAACTGAAAACTAAATCCGGCTTGATGGAGCCGAAGATGGCAATCACCAGGATCAGGGCAAAGACGGGTCCCAACTTCCCCGAAAGCATCAACAATTTATCCGATAGATTCTTTCCAACGTTGCCGCTCACGCAAAAACCTCCCGAAATGATTCTATTAACTGGGTAGGATGGGTCGCGTTGTTTGACCCATCGTTTTTACAATGCCGCGCCTGTGATCGCAGGAGCCTCTTGCAAAACTATATTATTCCTCCCCCAAGCCTGGGGGAGGTTAGGAGGGGGTTGTTTTAAGTCTAATAAAATCAACCCCCCTCTAACTCCCCCCAAATTTGGGGGGAGAATAAAAAAAGTGGACTTTATCATTTTTGTAAGAAGCTCACGGGCATCGATAATCCTAACCGCAACCGTAACGCTATCCAGTCGCTTAACGCTTCCCGCAGTTCATTGCGACATCCTTCCAGGGTGGCATCTTTCGCCCATACGCCTTGCAAGCCGGGAATCTCGCCCCAATAAATCCCTTCTTCCTCAATTTTCTCGAAATGGGATTGTTCCATGGGTTTATCGAGGTATCGAGCTAACATGATCGGCTTCTTTTCTTCTTTAAAGAGGGGCATTATTCAAGGTCAGAAACAACCTAGCCCTAGCCACCCCGCCTTGCTATAGACGTTAGAAACGATGGGTCAAAAAACGCGACCCATCCTACTTTTTATCATCCAACGGCGGAAACGTTTATCTCATCCGCTACGCCCGTCGCCAGGGCCATGACGCCGTCTTCGTTGATCTCTTCGATGGCGTATTTCCGGCTGAGCCGTCCTCGCGCCATGACGTAGAGGGAATCGCAAAGACCGAACAACTCCGGCAGATAACTCGAAGCCATCAGGATTCCCTTGCCTTCGCGCGCCAGTGCGTCAATCAGGTGATAAATTTCTACCTTGGAACCGACGTCGATGCCGCGCGTGGGTTCGTCCAGCAACAATACTTGGCTGTCGCCGCCCAACAGGCGCGCCAACGCCACTTTTTGCTGATTGCCGCCGGAGAGTTGATTCGCTTTCTGTTCCGGCGATTCCGCCTTGACTCCTACCCGCTGAATAAGGTCTTGGGAAAGATTGTGCATTTTCTTGTAGGAGAGAACGCCGCGGCGGCTGACCTTTTCCGGGATGGATAAGGTCATATTGGCGGCGATGGTCATATCCTGCGCCAGCCCCTCGCCCGCCCGGTCTTCGCTGAGCAGGCCCACGCCGTTTTTCAGGAAATTGCGCGGTTTCGGCGGCCAGACCGATACGCCCCGAATCTTCAATTCGTCCATCTGTCCGGGATCGAGGCCGAAGAGCGCCCGCAGCATCTCCGTGCGTCCGGCGCCGACCAAACCAGCGACGCCCACGATCTCCCCCGCTTGAACTTCGATGTCGGCGCGTTGAGTTCCGTTGGAACTGCGCAGGTTGGTTACGGAAAAAAGAACCTCGCCAAGCGGGTGCGCGCTCTTGGGATAAAGGTCTTCGATCTTGCGGCCGACCATCATTTGGATCAGGCTGTCGGGCGTGGCGGAAGCCATCTCGCCATAGCCCACTTTCTCGCCGTCGCGCAGTACGGTATACACATCGCCGATCTCGCCGAATTCTTCGAGATAATGGGAAATATAAATAATGCCGACGCCCTCGTTCTTCAGCGAGCGGATCGCCTCGAACAGTTTCTTGGTCTCCTTTTCGGAAAGCGCCGCCGTCGGTTCGTCCATGACGATAAGCCGGGCGTTCACGCTGAGAGCGCGGGCGATTTCCACCAATTGCCGCTGCGCTACGCCCAAGCGGCTGACGGGAATGTCGGGATCGATGTCGGAATCGAGCCGCCGGAAAATTTCCCGCGCCGCCTCCCGTTGTTCCTGGGCGCGCACCACGCCCCGCTCCCTCTTTTCATGACCGAGAAAGATGTTGGAATGAACCGGCAGTTGCAGCGCCAGGTTGAATTCCTGGTAGATCATGGCGATGCCCGCCAGCAGCGCCGCTTTGGGATGAGCCGCCGCGAACGGCTTTCCCTGGAACAGAACCTCGCCTTGGTCGGCTTTATGCACGCCGGTGAGAATTTTCATCAGCGTACTTTTACCCGCGCCGTTCTCTCCTACCAAGATATGCACCTGGCCGGGAAAAACTTCCAAATCGACTCCCGATAAAGCCTTCGTGGCGCCGAAGGCCTTATGGATATTGCGCATGATCAGTAAAGATTCCACAATCCGTCATTTCTCCGTAAGAATGGACAGGTCGGGCTTCAACAGCAGCATCTTATCCGGCTCGTTCATGTTTTCCGCCGTCAGAAGATAAACGCCAGTGTCGATGCGGCGTTCCACTTGCAAACCATTCAAATGATCGACAATGGCTTTGACGCCTAAATAACCCATATTGAAGGGATTCTGCAATACCAGCGCATGGATTTCCTTTTTCTCCAACGCTTTGACGAGGTCGTCGGAAGAGTCGAAGCCGACGAAGATTTTCTTGCCTGCGAGATTCAACGCTTGCAGCGCCAGCAGCGCGCCGGTGGTGCTCGATTCGTTGGATCCGAAAATGCCGTCGACGTTGGGATTGGCGGAAATCATGTCTTCCGTTACGGCGCGGGATTTATCGCGGTCGCTGTATCCGTATTGCGAAGCGACGACCTTGATGTCGGGAAATTTCTCCGCCAGCGTCTCTTCAAAGCCTTTTTCGCGTTGGTTGGTGGAATCGCTGCCCGGATCGCAGCGCGTGATGATGATGCTGCCTTTGCCATTCAACAAACGGCCCATTTCCTCGGCGGCCAATACTCCCCCTTTATAATTGTCCGTAGCCACGAAGGTGAGATATCGATCCGTTTTAATGCCGGAATCGAAGATGGCGCAGGGAATGTTCGCGTCCGCGATTTTTTCCACGGCGGAAACGAGGGCGTTCTCGTCCTGCGGCGCCAGTACGATGCCGTCTACCTTGCTAACAATGAAATCGTCCACGATGGAGCGCTGCACTTCCTTCATCGTTTCCGTCTGCGGGCCGAGCCATTGGATATCGACGTCGAATTCCTTGCCCGCTTTCATCGCCCCCGCATGAACCGATTGCCAGAAGATATGGGCGGTTCC
The DNA here is from genome assembly GCA_040755155.1 of Candidatus Omnitrophota bacterium. Taxonomy (NCBI): domain Bacteria; kingdom Pseudomonadati; phylum Candidatus Omnitrophota; species Candidatus Omnitrophota bacterium. The sequence continues at coordinate 10,671 of JBFMBP010000038.1, forward strand.
TTTGGGAATGACGGCGATGGAGAGTTTCTTTTCGCCCGTTTCGCTCTTTTCTCCAGATTTTCCGCAGCCGTACAAGAGAACGAAAGGCAAAACCGTTATGGAAGCCAAAAGAATAGCGGAAAGGAAAAATCGTCTTCTCATGAGCAGACTCCTTTATCGAAAAAAATATGAATTGCGTTATGATTTGACGGGGATAAAACAATCGGATTATTCGTAAAGCGTCCCCGTAAAATTCAGTCTATTCTAAGGCAGGACGCGCGGGAAACAAAGCGCTTCGGCGGGGAGGGGCGAGAGAAATAAAACGTATCGTGCAGGCTAAAAAGCAATGTAGCAATGTAGGGTAGGCTCAAAGCGAAGCGCAGCCCGCCTTTATTCCTTTCACATTTTTTATCCAAACCACTAAAAATATTTTTGATATTTTTGCCGTTAAGGCTTGACCTATTTTTTTTTTCATTATCGTCAGCATAATAATTATCATATCGTACAGGAGGCGTTGGATATGAGCAGATTTCAACTATTTCTGCTTACTGGCTCTTTTTTTTCTCTCTTAATCTGCGGTGAATTAGCGCGTGCGGCGCAAATGTACGAAGGACCGATCTCTGCCGATTTTCGCGATTTTGCGCTAAACGCCGTTGCAAAATCCAACGACGCCGAGGCCGTGAATAAAGGATTGGACGATCTGGTGAAATATTCCAACACGCCGGACGAAAATTCTCAAGCGTTATCGGCAGTGGAAGCGCTATTGGGGGATGTGGACGCGAATTCCTACCTCTTCAGCCAGGCTTCGCTGACCAAAGCCAAATTTCTCAAGCGGCTGGGACGCGGTGGAGAGAGCCTTGCCATCTTCAACGACGGCATCAACCGCCATTGGAATAACGCCCTGCTGCGCTATTCCGAAAGCCTGATCGAAAGCGGCGAACTGGCGGACGCCTGCGCCCTAGAATACCGCCGCGCCGTCGCCGAAGAGCCGTATGCGTTCTATCGCGGCGAGCAGGAGGACTTTTTCATCTTCATCACGCTGCTGAAACTGATGAAGAGCGACAATGCCGGAGCGATGGCGATGGATTCTGTCTATCGTCCGCT
>JBFMBP010000039.1 GCA_040755155.1 Candidatus Omnitrophota bacterium
GCAACAACGCGCGCTGGACTTGCTTCGCGTTCCCCTGTAGCGCTTTTGTACCCAGTAATCAACCTCCCGTTTGGGTTTATCTCCCAGAGTATTATATACTTATGACTTTTGAGGGGGGGAACTTCGGTTTAGGGATTGGATACCGTGTTTCTACAGATTTTATATCAGCCGTCGAATCCGAGCCGTAGGATTGTTTCAGTAATAGGTCGTTATGCAGCTTCTTATTATTATTCTCAATAAAGAGGAGTATCTGGACGATATCCTGGCCGAAATGGTGGAATTGGAAATCACCGGCGCTTCCGTCGTGGAAGGGGTGGCGATGGAGCGGGTGCTGGCGAAAGACGTTCCCATCTTCGCCGGTCTATTGCAATCCACCCGCGGATCGCGCGCATACAACAAGAATATCTTCGCCCTGATTCCATCCATGGAAATCGTCCAAAGATTGATCGCCATTCTGCGCGATCTCGACATCGATTTGACCGATCCCGCCATCGGAACTCTCTTTACGCTGCCGATCGGCTTTTTTCTTTCCGCCAAAAACAATCGGCATTAAAATACCCTCATTTCAAGCGAATTTTTACGAGGTGGATTTTATCTTACGATGAACGCAATCGCCGGATTCGTTCTCATTCTTCTTCTGGGTTTCGCCGGATCGCGTCTGGCGTTGTTCCGCGGCCGTTTTTCCCTGGGGCTGCAATCCATTTTTTTGGCGGGAACGGAATTTTTGTTTATCGGAGTGATTCTGGGGCCATACGCCGCCAATGTGTTGACGGAATCCGCCTTGCAGCGATTGGCGCCTATTCTTAGCTTAGGGCTGGGGTGGATTGGATTGTTGATCGGGCTGCAATTCGACCGGCGCGTCGTCCGGCGCATTCCAGCGGCGATCTGGTGGACTGGCGCCGCGATTTCCCTCGTCTGTTTTTCGACGGTGTTTCTGGCTTTATGGAGCGCGAGAGGTCTTCTCTTGCGAATGCTGCCTCTTTCCTTCGCGGACGATCTATCCTGGTCTCGTTTCGGAACGCTGGCGGAAACGAGTTTTTGCGTTTTGCTGGCCGCTGCGTCGACGGAATCTACTTATACCGCCTTGGCGTTGGCGAAGAGAAGGACGGATGCGCGGGGGGAGACGATCAAGCTGTTGCAATTGCTTACCGATATCCGCGCTCCCCTCGCCATAATCGGCATGGGCGCATGGTATTGCCTCTACCATATTTCAAACCAGGGAACTCTAAGCGGAATCATCCCGGAAAACGCTTCGCTTCCCAACAAAATCATGGATGCGCCGCTGGATGGAATTTCCTTGGAGGCATTCTATTGCCCCCCGATCATGCACGGCGGCTTATGGCTGGCGGCGGCGCTGCTTCTTGGCGTTTCGCTTGGCTGGATGCTGCATTATCTGACTAGCGAAAGAATGGAAAGCCGGGAAATGCTATTGGCGCTGACCGGATCGGTAGTGTTGTCGACCGGACTAGCCGCCTCTCTGCACTTATCGCCTTTATTCGTCAATTTCATCATGGGCGCGACGTTGTCCAATCTACCTAATTTCGCACGCGGGCGCGTCTCGAATCTATTGACGGCGATGGAGAAGCCGTTCTTCGTTATCTTTATGATTCTAACCGGAGCGCTGTTGCCGGCGATTACTCCAATGGCGCTCGCCTTCGTTTCGCTTTATCTTTTTGCGCGAGTTTTGGGATTATACGCAGGAATGCGCTGGGCAAACGCTTTGTTTTTGAAAAGCAAAATCCCCATCCTTCCCCGCTTAGGGTTGGCGATGCTTCCGCAAGGCGGAGTGGCCATCGCTTTGGCGATCGATTACAAATTGATCTATCCCGGCCGCTGGGCGGATTTGGCGCTGAGCGTCGCGATCTTATCCGTTCTCGTCAATCAACTGATCGGTCCGGCGCTGCTGATGCGGGCGTTAAGGCGATCGGGCGATATCTCGGCTCCGGATTGGCGGAACTTAGCAAAATCCAATTCGTCTTAAAGGATCGTTCATGCGCTCTCGGTCGATAGCGTTTTTTATTATGGCGGCTTTGATTCTAATTGTCCGCCAATACCCCTTTCCCTTAGGAGAAAGCGGAATAGGCGGCATGGCCGTCGCTTTGGGCGGGGTGATTCTCGCCGCCTATCTAGCGGGGGAAATTCTGTCTCGCTTGCGGCTGCCGCGCATTTCCGGATACCTCTTCACCGGCATGGCTTTGGGTCCTTATATCGGCGGCTTTTTGACGAATGACATGATCCGCGATTTTTCCTTGATCGATCAAATCGCGCTGGCCTTGATCGCGTTGTCCGCCGGGGGGGAATTGCGCTTCGCCTCTATACGACAAAGATGGCGGGGAATCGCCTACATCACGCTGGCGCAAACGATTTCTCTCTTTCTAGCCGGAGCCGCCGTTTTTTTCGTTATAATTCATTGGCTGCCTTTTCTTTCCTCGCTCTCTTTTCGCGGGCGGTTGGCGGCTTCGGCGATTTTCGGCGTTATATCCGTCGCCCAGTCGCCTTCTTCGACCATCGCCGTTATCACGGAAACTCGTTCTTCGGGAAAGGCTACGGAAGCCATTTTGGGCGTCGCCGTCGTCAAGGATGTTTTGGTGATCGTACTTTTTACGGCGTTGATTCCCCTTGTCAAAATTTCAGAACAGGGCGGCAGCTTCGAATGGGGCTTTTTGGGCGAGTTGGCCGAAGAACTCGTCTTTTCCTGCGGCGCGGGATTATTAGCGGGGTGGATGATTTCGCAATATCTGAAAATGATCCGCATCGACGCCATTCTCTTTGTGCTCGCCTTTTGCTATTTAGTTTCTGAAGGCTCGAAGACGCTGCACTTGGATACGCTGATTATATGCATCATCGCCGGATTCTGGGTTACGAACGCTTCGAAGCAAGGCAAAGATTTGATCGAGACGATCGAAAACAGTTCGTTAATCGTCTACGTGATTTTCTTCTGCATCGCCGGCGCTTCGTTGAATTTAGCCGCTTTAGCCTTAGCCTGGGCGGCGACGATCGTTTTGGTATTGGCGAGAATGCTGGCCATGGCGGGATCGACGTGGATCGGCATTCGTCTTTCGAGAGACATTTATCCTTCGGCGTCAAGTTTATGGACGGCGTTCCTGGCGCAGGCGGGCGTCAGCCTGGGTTTGGTTACGATCTTGCAAAGAGAAGGCATCTCCTGGGGCGCCGATTTGAAAACTATTGTCGTCACCGTCATCGCCGTGAATCAAATCGTCGGCCCTATCGCATTAAAATTCGCGCTGCAGCGTTCCGGGGAGACGGGGAAGCATCGGCGATGACTTCTAATCCGAAGTTCCTAAATAAATAATTGGAATATTAGGCGTAACCTTTGGATATTTTTGAGGTTGCGCTTTTTTGTGCTGCAAGGAATGTAGTCATGTAAATATGTAGATAATTTTATAACTCTCGCACTTGCCGGGAACGGGATTTAGTCGTCGCTATGATCGCCGCTCGCATTTAGCAACCCTCCTCGAAATTGGCGCTGTCTCATGAGTTGAGGGAATGGAGCGCCTCGACCACGTTCGGAAAAAGTGGTGGAATCCTACAAACGGCTTTCCACGGTGGAACGGGCTTTTCGCAGACTGAAGAGCGTCGATACCGGCCTTTAAGAAAATCACTCAACCCAATCCGATGCAACAACGCGCGCTGGATTTGCTTCGCGTTCCCCTGTAGCGCTTTTGTACCCACTAATCAACCTCCCGTTTGGGCTTATCTGTCAGATTATTGTATACTTATAACTTATGAGGAGGGGAACTTCGGCTTAATTTAATTTTTTTTGGTTGATAATATCTATTTTTTGTTATATATTATTAATAAAAGCATAATTATTTTACAATTCTTCTTGGGTTCATCCTTTTCGTTGGCGAGAAGAAATCATGATGGCGGTTTTGTTGGGGGTTATTCTATTACTGATAGGAGGAATAGCGCTAGCCTTGTTTACGGCTCCAAGCGCAGCCTGCGACAACAAGAGGATTCTAGAGGACTTAGGGATTGTCGATTCCTGGGCGGGCGAAGAGACGGTTCCCTTTTTCAAATGGGGATGGCATGAGGAAGAAGAGGGGCGTATTTCGGCGGAACGCATCGTTAAATTAGCCTTTCAAAAAACAGACTTGTGTCTGGATGCGGACGATCTCGCTTTTTTCGAAAATTTATGCAAACGCCACCAGTTGGGAATCGAGATTAAAGCCGAAGAAGTCGAAAGCCGCATTCAAGAGATCGCTGGGAAAGCGCAAATCATTCGCGATTGGGCCGCCAAGGAAGTTGGGAAATCGATCTTTTTTGTTGTGGGAGCTTCTCCCGCCGAAACGCAATTGCTGCTCAAGCGCGCGGGGGTTCAAGCGGAGCCGGACAAAGCGCAAGGCCGGCTTTGCGCTGTGGAATTCCAGCGGTTGATGAGCCGGTTGGGAATGCAGTTTCTCCGGCGCGAGACAACCGGCTTTATCATAGAAGATTCCGCCGCGCAAAAAGAGATTCGGCTGTGCGGATTGGACGCCTGGCTGCAACTGATTGGGATTTTCAAAGCGGAAATCGAACGGCAATCGGAAAACCAGGCGCATGTTTTTTATCCTGCCGTCATGCGGGCTTTGAAGCATATAGCGGGAGACGGGGGACTGTTTCAAGAGTTGGAAAGGGATGTCGAGAAGGCCAAATCGTTCCGCAAGATATTATCCAACTCTTCGAATCGCAGCGATTTTTCCATGAATGTAGAACGGGCGAAACAATGCGACTCCCTGTTCTACGAATGGAAATACACGGAGGGCGTTCCCTTCAATCAAATCGATCAAAACCGCTTCCGCGATCTATTGACCAACGAAACGCTTTCACCGCACTTTCGCCAGATTTTATTGGAACGCATCGACGAAGATATCCGCAGCCTCGCCAAACTCGTAAATATATTTCCCCGCTTCGTTATCTTTTATGGCGGAACCCCAACGTCCCGTTCTTTTCTGTGCGATCAATATTCCCACCATCTCATGGTGTTGCAGGAGACGTTGTCGGCGGTCGCCAAATGCGAAATCGCCCCTCCTACCATTCTTCTGTTTCCGGAAGAGGAAGTAGAGGAAGTTCGTAAATCTCCCAGGCGGGGGCCTAACGCGGCGCATCTCGATAAAAGAATGGCGGAAAAACAGAGCGTGATCTGCATGGAACTGGGATTGAACCAGCAAGTGGCGGAAACGCGGGGCTGGCTGGTCAATCTCGGCTTGAACGATCCCAGCGACAACGAAGTGGAAGCGCTGGGGAAAGACCCTTTCAAGCGCTATCTCCGCTTCAATTGCAATTCCGCCGGTGATGTCGATTTCGCCAATAACACGTTCAACGCCCGCAAGTCGCGAGTCGATTTTTTCAACATGGCTCTCGACTCTCTCGTCGTCATGCCGCCTATTCAGAAGAAGAAAGGCGAGTCCAACGAAATCACCTCGGCGAAGGCGTGATTTTTATATTCCGTTTCTTCCAATTGGAAAGAGTTTTTCCAATAAAAATGGATAGTCCCTTTCTACTTACAACGACCATCCTTCGCGGAACGTTGGATGGACGATGGCGTTGGCTTTATCGTTGTTTTTGATTTCCATATGTTGCGGATCCCAATACAAGCGTTCGTCTTTGACTTGCATGGCGAGTACGCCTAACAGCGCCATTTCGGTCAAGGCGCCGCCGTATTCGAAACTGGCGCTGGAGGGCTTGCCGTCTTTACAGGCGCGCAGCCAATCCTGCACGTGTCCGCCTTGGCCGCCCTTTACTCGCGGAATCGTCGCCGGGGGGCGATTATATTCCTTCATTAGCGATTCCGGTTCCAAGCGAAGGCTGCCCGCGCCGTGGGAGCCATGCAGGATAATTCCCTTCTCGCCTACGAACATGGCGCCGTTGCCGCCCAGCTTCTCTCCATTGATATAATTCGCCGGGATGGGCGGCTTCAACCTGCCGTCGAACCAAGTTAGTTTCACTGGAGGATGAATGCCGCGAGCCGGAAATTGGTAACGCACGATGGCGGCGCGGGGATAGGTTTCGGCGCTGATTTCCGGCTCCCAATGGGTGGTTGTCGCTTCCACGTATTCGGGAGCGCCGAGGTTCATCGCCCAGAAGGCCGGGTCCATGATATGGCATCCCATATCGCCGATGGCGCCGGTGCCGAAAGCGAGCCAGCTGCGCCATTTCGTGGGGCAATAATCTGGGTGATAAGGACGGAAAGCGACGGGGCCAAGCCATAAATCCCAATCCAAACCTTCTGGGACGGGCGGCGTTTCTTTGGGACGAGCCTGCACTAGAAACATCGACCAAGGATCGCCGCCGACGGGGCGGTCGCTCCATGCGTAGACTTCGCGGATTTCTCCCACAACGCCATCGGCGATCCACTCGCAGAGCATACGAATCTCGTCGGAGGAATGGCCTTGATTGCCCATTTGCGTTATCACGCCGGCCTGGCGCGCCGCTTCGGTTACCATCCGCGTCTCGTAGATCGAATGGCATAGTGGTTTTTCGCAGAACAGATGCTTCTTGCGCTTCAACGCGGCCATAGCGGCGACGGAGTGGCAATGATCGGGAGTGGCGACGAGGACGGCGTCGATTTCTTTTTCCATTTGGTCGAACATGACGCGGAAATCTTTAAACGGTTTGGCGTTGGGAAATTGCCTGAACGAACGCGCGGCGCTGCGGGAATCCACGTCGCACAAGGCGACGATATTTTCCGAGACGGCGTTTCGAAGATCGTCGCCGCCCCGTCCGCCTACGCCGATGGCGGCGAGATTCAATTTATCGTTGGGCGAGGCAACGCCGTTGCGTACCAGAACCGAATTGGGAACAATGGTAAAAGCGGCGGCGCCCATCGCGCCGTTCTTAAAGAAACTGCGTCTCGTGGTTTTCGTTGCTTTCATCGGATTCTCCTTAACGCTAAATGAACATGATTTAAGACAATTCTATTTTATACAAAAACGATAAGATTTCGATAGAGGAGCGAATGGGCAACTTTCTAAACTATCATTATCTGGCGCGTAACAATCGCCAGTAACTGTATCTCCACTGCATGCAGCGACCAACGTTTCAATCCACATTGAGTCCAAATTGCATATACATTTGTTATCATACGCATCGAATTTATTATCGAACGCCAATACCTATTTTATTCCAGTTGATGGGACCTATCATGAAGACGACGAAAGAAAAATCTCTAATTGTTATTGCATAAAAATATTCCGCTGCGCGGGGGTAGCTTTATGGATATGAATTGCTTATCGATTCGTACATCGCTATGGATTTTAAGGCAGTCTCTCAGAATCAATCCATCGTCTAAGCCAAGCGTATGGACGGGAACGAGCAAATTCTTCCATTCATTGAAATTGTTAATGGCAATGATTGCGGCATGTTTATCGAGGATGCGCGCATAGACATACTCTTGGTCGTTTATGACAAGATGGACTAAACGCCCGCCGCGCAGCGGCGCCATGGTTCGGCGCAATGATGCGAGCGTCTGGACGTGTTTCAATACGCTTTGCTCTTGCTCCGTCCGGCCAGATTCATAAAACGCATTGCGCTCGTCGTCAGGCCAACCGCCGGGGAAATCTCGGCGATTGTCCGGATCGCCGCCGCCCGGCATGGCGATTTCATCGCCGTAATAAATAAGAGGAACGCCGCGCGTCGTCATCAAAAAGGTATAGGCGAGTTTCAATCCTTCCACCGTGGCGTTTTCTTCGTTCATGAAGCGGGCGACGTCATGCAATCCCAAAAACGTCACAAGCAACTCTGGATTTTCATATAACCAATCTTTGCTCAATGCGATAACGGCTTCGCGCAAGGATTTTTGTTTCGCGAACGCGTCGCGTATTTTGTAAAATAGAGGAAAGTCAAATAAAGCATCGATTCCGGAATCGATGCCGTCGAAGCGAGAGCGGCCGCCTTGATAGAACGATACTTTGGCAGGATCGCCGTCGAACATTTCGCCAAGCAATATAAAATGAGGATACTCTTTCTTAACGGCTTTCGCCCAGTCGCGCCAATAGGAACGAGGAACATAAGGCAGCGTATCTTGTCGAATGGCGTCGATTCCCGATACGCCAATCCACCAAAGTGAATTTTGGATTAAGTATAATGCTGTTTCCTTGTCGTTTTGGTTTAGGTCGGGCAAAATGTCGATAAACCATCCCTCAAGAGTATCTTTTTGAGCCGCGTCCGACGCGTAGGGATCGTTTAACGTCCATGTTTGCCAGACGTTCTTCAAATGCTGGCCCTCGCTGCCATTATACCATGTAGGCGTTGGCGGATCTTTCACCCAGCGATGATAAGGGCTTGTATGGTTCGCCACTTGGTCCATGACGACTTTGATTCCATGCGCATGAGCTTGATCGACAAGTTTGCGAAACAAATCAAAATCGCCGAAGTGTTCTTCCACGCCATAAAAATCGACGGCTCCATAGCCATGATAATCCGTAATTGGACCTTCGTCGTAAATTTCCTTCTCATTGAGCGCGTTATGGTTGTCGTAAATGGGATTTAACCATAACGCCGTAACGCCGAGATCTTTGAGATAAGGCAGTTTGTCAATAATGCCTTGAAAATCTCCTCCATGATAGTAGCGCGTTTTTAAGCGGTTGCACAATCCAGCCGATTGGGAAGGATTGTCGTTGCTTGCATCTCCATTGGCAAACCGGTCTGGCATTAACAAATAAATCACGTCATCGCTTGAGATGCCTTGAAAGCGTCCTTCTCGCGTTAGGGGCTTTTGCAGAGAAAAAGGAATTTGTTCCTGCTCATCATGAGTGGAAAGTTCTAAAGAAACGTTTCCAAGACCGGCGTTTTTATCGATATGCAGATCGACAAATGCATAGGTTCCGCTCTGATTTATGCTTACTAATCCGATTTGAACGCCGTTGTGATGCGAAACAACGCGAGCGCCTTGCAAGTTTTTTCCATGGATTAATAGGCGAATGGGATTCCAGGAATGATTCGTCCACCAATTGGGCGGTTCGACTTTATGGATGATGGATTGCGATAGAACCGAGTGAGTAAAACAAGCGATGATAAAGGCAATAGCAATCGAACGAGTTCGTTTCATGATGAGACCTCTATGGAACTTTCTTCGCGATGCTGTTCTTCAACGCGAAGAACAAGAATCGCCGCCGTAATCATGCTTGCTCCCGCAACGACAACCGCCGCCAGCCGGTTGTTGTGAAGCGCATGGCTCATAATCCAGCCGCCGCCAACCGCCGCAAGAATCTGAGGCAGTACGATGAAGAAATTAAATACTCCCATATACAACCCCGTTTTTTCTTTAGGCAGGCAGCCTGCAAGGATCGCATAAGGCATAGCCAAAATGCTCGACCAGGCGACGCCGACGCAAATCATGGGGATGATAAGCAGATAGTGATTGCCAACAAATAGAATCGCAGACGCCAAACCCAGTCCGCCCAAAAACAAACAAATCGAGTGGGTTTGTTTGTTCCCAAATACTCGGGCCATAGTCGGCAATAATAAAGCCATCGGCACAGCCACCCCGTTATAGACGGCGAAGCAAATGCCTCCCCAAGCGATTCCATCGGCGTAGAGAGGATCTTGCGTCGATGTTGCGCCGAAAAAATGAAACGCGACGGCGGGCGAAAAAAACAGCCACATAATAAACAGGCACAACCAAGTGAAGAATTGAACCAGGGCGAGTTGTCTCATGGTTTTGGGCATGGCGAGAATGGAATGGAATATCTCGCGAATCGCTCCCGCCGCGCCTGCGGTTTTCGCTTTCTTCCGTTTGAATTCTTCCAAATTATCCGGAGGATATTCTTTGGTAGTGAAGATCGTCCATAAAACGGCGAGCAGAAAGACGCACGCGCCGATATAAAACGACATTTTCACGTTTAACGGAATCGCCATTTCGGATGTGCTTTCGCTGCTGATTCCTAAAATGTTAATCATGATCCACGGAAGCGAAGAGGCAATCACTGCGCCTAAACCGATCAGAAAACTTTGCATGGCGAAGCCGAGCGTTAATTGTTCGTCGGGTAGCAAATCGGCGACAAAAGCGCGAAATGGCTCCATGCTGACGTTTACGGACGCGTCGAGAATCCATAATAAGCCTGCCGCCATCCATAATGCCGATGAATTGGGCATAATGACAAGCGCGAATGAACTTAATAATGCGCCCATCAAAAAGTAAGGACGGCGACGGCCTAAGCATCCCCATGTTCGATCGCTCATATAGCCGATGATGGGTTGAACAATCAATCCGGTGAGAGGAGCGGCTAACCACAATATGGGAATCTGGTCCGGATTGGCGCCGAGATATTCATAGATCGAACTCATGTTGGCCATCTGCAGTCCCCAACCGAACTGAATGCCGAGAAAGCCAAAACTCATGTTCCAAATCTGCCAGATTTTTAAGCGCGGTTTAACCACTTGAGGTTCCTCCCCAAAGGAAAATTCACTCGTTTTCGGCGTTTCTAATTTTTGGAATACGGCCGTAGGTTTCCGTCAGTTCGAGCAAACGATCTCGGATTTCATCCGTCAACCAATCGGCTTGCAATCGCCATTGCCAGTTTCCTGAAGGACGGCCGGGAAAATTCATGCGCGCTTGGCCGCCTAATCCTAACAAGTCCTGCACGGGGATTATCGCGGCGTTCGCAACCGACGCCATCAATGCGCGAATAAAATCCCAATGAATTTCCTCTCCGTTCGTATGTAAATATTTGCGCGCGTATGCCTTTTCTCGATCGACTTCTTCCGCAGTGCGCGTGCTGTCGTTCTCTCCGCTTGACAACCACCACGCCATGGTCGTGTCGTTATCGTGCGTGCCTGTGTAGGCTGTAATATCTTGGGGATAATTATGAGGAAGGTCTTTGCAGTCCGAGCCGCTTCCAAAGGCGAATTGCAATATGGCCATGCCGGGGAAATGAAAGCGCTTTCGTAAATTTTCTACTTTGGCGGTGATTACGCCGAGATTTTCGGCGATGATCGGCAACTCGCCGCCGAATTCTTGCTGCAAGCGTTCAAAAAATGCTGCGCCAGGCCCTTCGATCCATTCGCCGTTGATGGCGGTCTCTTCGCCTGCGGGAACCTGCCAGTAGGCTTCGAATCCGCGAAAATGATCCAATCGAACAATGTCGACTTGTTTGAATATATGGCGAAAACGATCTGTCCACCATGAATAGACCGGGCCGCGTTCGATGTCCCATCGGTAGATGGGATTTCCCCATAATTGTCCTGTTACGCTGAAATAATCGGGGGGGACGCCGGCGACGACGGTCGGAGAACCGTCCGCCTCGAGCTGAAACAAATGTTGATGGGCCCAGACATCGACGCTATCGTGAGCGACGTAGATAGGAATATCGCCGATAATTTTTATTCGATGGCGATTGGCGTATTGTTTGACATTCTCCCACTGTCTGTCGAAGAAATACTGCCATACTTTAATCGATTCGATCTCGCCGGACAATCGTTGATTCCAATGATCGATCGCCTCTTTATTTCTATGCGCTAACTCCGGCGGCCACTGCGTCCAAACGGCTCCTTTATGGCGATCCTTCAATGCAATAAATAACGCATAGTCATCGAGCCACCAATGATTGTCCTCCAAAAACCGATGATAATTGTCGCGGTCGCTTTTCGATAATTTTTCGCGAAACCGTTTCGCCGCGATTTGCAATAATCGCAATTTGGCGGGAATGACGGCGCCGTAATCGACATGATCGTCCGGAAAAGATGGCAATGAGTCGAGTTCGTTTTGCGTAAGCCAAGATTTTTGCCGCAAGAGTTCCAAACTTAACAGTAATGGATTGCCGGCAAAGGCGGAGAACGATTGGTAGGGGGAGTCGCCGTACCCGGTATGCCCTAGCGGCAGCACCTGCCAGTAATGTTGACCGCTTTGATGGAGGAAGTTGATAAATTCATATACAGAGCCGCCCAAATCGCCGATGCCATATCGTCCCGGCAACGATGTTGGATGCAACAAGAGTCCGCTGGCTCGTTCAAAAATCATTAAAGATGCAATTCTCTATAAACCGGGATTTCCCATTTAAAGCGAAAAATATTTTATACTTCTTAATTTCCAACCGATTATCCCGCGACAGTCAGCGCCATGTCAAGCGACTTAACAAACATGTTTTTGACTCCCATTCGATCATAAATTTCCGTCTTTGATCGACAATCCCCGGCTTAACTTAAATTGCGGCCTTTGATACGATCTTCGCATCGTTTCTTGGGGAACAGCGGTAATCTTCGGAAAAGCGAGGGAGGAACAAACGCTCATGCAACTGCAATTGAATGCGATCGATATCGCGATCGTCATCATTTATCTCGTCGTCACCATCGGGCTGGGATTTTGGGTGTCGCGCCGGGCTGCAAAAAACCTCGATTCCTATTTCCTGGGCGGCAAATCGATGCCGTGGTATATTCTGGGCGTCTCCAACGCATCCGGCATGTTCGACATTACCGGCACCATGTGGCTGGTCTACATCGGCTTCGTGTACGGCCTCAAAAGCGTCTGGCTGCCGTGGTTGTGGCCGACTTTCAACCAGATTTTCCTCATGGTTTATCTCAGCACCTGGCTGCGGCGCTCCAACGTGCTGACGGGCGCGGAATGGATAACGTTCCGCTTCGGTTCGGGCCGGGGCGCCAATCTCGCCTACATCAGCGTCGTCATCTTCGCCTTAGTCAGCGTAGTGGGCTTCCTCGCTTACGACTTCAAAGGCATTGGAAAATTCGCCTCCATCTTTCTGCCCTGGGATATCTCGGAAAACGCTTACGCCGTCATTATTCTCAGCGTAACCGCCGTATACGTGGTAAAGGGGGGAATGTTCAGCGTGGTGTTGACCGAAATATTGCAATTTCTCATCATGACGATCGCCTCCATCGTCGTGGGCGTCATCGCCATGTGCAAGGTCTCGCCCCAGATGATCGAACGCATGACGCCGGATGGATGGCAGAACCTCTTTTTCGGCTGGAAACTGGATTTGGATTGGACGGGCGTTCTCGATTCGGTGAATCAAAAAATCGTAGCCGACGGCTACTCGCTCTTCGGCATCTTCTTCATGATGATGATGTTCAAAGGAATTTTGGTCAGTATGGCCGGTCCGGCGCCCAATTACGATATGCAGAGAATTTTAGCCACCCGCAACACCCGCGAAGCGAGTCTGATGAGCGGATTCGTGAACGTGGTGTTGTTCATCCCGCGCTATATGCTGATCGCCGGATTAATTATTTTGGCGCTCGGCTATTTCATTCCGGAACTCAAAGCGATGGGAGACAAGCCCGATTTCGAGTTGATCCTGCCATACGCGATCAAAAATTTCGTTCCGATTGGATTGATGGGTTTGTTGATCGCCGGACTTTTGGCGGCGTTCATGTCCACATTTGCGGCCACGGTCAACGCCGCTCCGGCTTATATCGTCAACGATATCTATAAGCGTTTCATCAATCCCCATGCGGAGCCCAAAAAGTATGTCCGAATCAGTTATGCGGCGTCCGTCGCCGTGGTGGTGGTTGGCATAGGCTTCGGCTTCGTCGTGGAATCGATCGACAACATCACGCAGTGGATCGTGAATGCGCTTTGGGCGGGCTATGCCGCCTCCAATGTTTTGAAATGGTATTGGTGGCGCTTCAACGGCTATGGATTTTTCTGGGGGATGATCTCCGGCATCGCCGCCGCCTTGATCGCGCCTATCGCGATGGCGGCTTATTATCCCCATCTTCACGCTATATACGGTTTTCCGCCCATTCTGGCCGTTTCGACGCTGGGCTGCATCCTGGGAAGCCTTCTGACTCAACCGGAAGACGACGCCGTCTTGAAAAAATTTTATATGAGAGTACGCCCGTGGGGCTTCTGGGGACCGATTTACCAGAAAGTAAAGCAAGAGAATCCTGAGTTTCAAAAAAATAACCGATTCTGGTTGGATTTCACGAACGTTCTGGCAGGCATGGTCTGGCAGGTCGGCTTAGTCGCGCTGCCTATGTTTATCGTGATTCGCAAAACCGAAGGCATCCTAACGTCGCTTGCCGTTATCGCCGCGACTACATTCATATTAAAAGTGAATTGGTACGATCGTTTGGAAAAAGAAGACGCTTTGCCAACGGAAACCGAATATTCCGCGCGATAACGTCGTTTCGGAGGATGAATCATGAAAACCGCCATTCTTTCTCTCTGCTCTCTTGTCGCTTTGACGACATCCGTTTTCGCCTATGGCTTCGAACATTTCATCACCCGCGACGGCGATCGGTTGATGGACGGGAAAGAGGAGTTCCGTTTCGTTTCCTTCAACATTCCCAACCTTCATTACGTTGAAGACGATATGGAATTCGAGCGCGTTATGCCTTTTCGAATGCCGGACGATTTTGAAATCAACGATGCGTTGGAAACTATCCGGCAAATGGGGGGACGAGTAGCGCGCACGTATACTCTTGCCGTATTCAAAGCAGGGGAACCGGCTAATACGCCCAAATACGTAGTCGGTCCGGGAAAATTCAACGAGGAGGCTTTTCAAGCCTTGGACAGAGTCTTGGCGGCGGCCAACCGCTGCGGCATTCGCCTTATTATCCCCTTCGTCAATAATTTTCAATGGTGGGGCGGAGCGGCAGAGTACGCCGCTTTCCGAGGGAAGAAGAGAGACGAATTTTGGAACGATCCCGAATTGATCGCCGATTTCAAGAAGACCGTCCATTTCGTCCTTACCCGCGTCAATACCATCACCAGTGTTCCCTACCGGGAGGATAAAGCGATTCTGGCTTGGGAAACCGGCAACGAAACCATGTGCCCGCATTCGTGGACTCATGAAATCGCAGCCTATATCCATTCGCTGGATGCCAACCATTTGGTTATGGATGGCTACAACACGACCGTTCTGCGGGATGAAACCATTGCCGACGGCGCCATCGACGTTGTACAGACGCATCATTACGAAAAAGACCCGCGCGAGATGCTTTCCCACATCGAAGCCAGCGCTCGCAAAGCGGCGGGAAAGAAGCCTTATATGTTGGGCGAGTTCGGATTCATCGGTACGGAAGGCGTGCGGATGATTCTCGACGCCGTTCTGCGGGAACGCCTATCCGGCGCGTTGATTTGGAGCCTGCGCTATCACCATCGCAACGGCGGCTTCTTTTGGCATTCGGAGCCATCGGGCGGCGATTTCTTCAAGGCGTACCATTGGCCGGGATTCTCCTCCGGCGAGATTTACGACGAGAAGAATTTGATGGGGTTGATGCGCGCCAAGGCCTTCGCTATTCAAGGCCAACCGGTTCCGGAACTCGAAATCCCAAATCCGCCCGTATTATTGCCTATCGAAGACGTTGGCGCCATTCGCTGGCAAGGATCGGCGGGCGCCTCCGGCTATGACGTCGAACGCGCGGAAAGCGGTCAAGGCCCTTGGAAGCGCATGGCGCAAAACGCATCCGACGCGGAATTCCAATATCGCCCATTATTCAATGACGATTCGGCGGAGATCGGAAAGGAGTATTACTATCGCGTGCGGGCGGTCAATAGTTCGGGAACCTCTCAACCGAGCCATGTCGCGGGGCCGGTTTTAGTGAAGCATCGTTCTTTTATCGACGAATTCGAGAACGATTCCAAAATTCTGATTCGATCCAATAAGCTATACTTGGCGCGCAACGAAGCGCGCAAGTACAAGGAGGATATTCACCGCCTCAACGGAGATCGGAACGAGTGGTTGATCTATCGCGTGGAAGGGCCGATGAAGGCCTGCAAACTCTATTCCTTTTTCGCGGATGCGGCGTCCGATTTGACATTCGCGATTTCCGCCGATGGCAAAGAGTTTAAGAAGATCGCAACGCAAAAAACCGATTTCTCCGCTGGAGAGGGCGAGTATGGCTATTTGCGGCCGATTCTGTATACGCTTGATTCTTTTCCGGAAAATGCGCAATTTCTGAAAATCGAATTCGCCGGGCCGGGAAGCCTTTCCCGCATTGAAATTCAATATGGACAATAAGACAATTCTCGATTTTAAAAACCGAGTCGGACGCGAACTTAACGAGGATATCCTTCCCTTTTGGCTGGAACGTTCGCTGGACGGTAAGAACGGCGGATTCATCGGACGCATGGCCAACGATCTGACCGTAATTGAGGACGCGCCCAAAGGCTTGATCCTCAATGCGCGGCTTCTATGGACGTTCTCCTCCGTCTTTCGCTGGAACTGCGATTTTCGTTGTCTCGAACTAGCGCAACGGGCTTACGAGTATTTCGTACGCTTTTTCTGGGATGGCGAATACGGCGGGGCCTTCTGGCTGCTCGATGCTCAAGGCCGATGTCTCGACGATAAGAAAAAAATCTACGGTCAGGCGTTTTGCGTCTATGCGTTGTCGGAGTTTAGCCAAGCCTTTCGCTGCGAAGCCGCCCTGCAACGAGCGCAGAACATATATCGTCTGATAGAAGAATATAGCCATGACGAGGAAGGATTGGGGTATTTTGAAACCTGCAACCGCGATTGGACGCTCGCCGAGGATTGCCGGTTGAGCGACAAGGACATGAACGAAAAGAAGTCTATGAACAACCACTTGCACCTCCTCGAAGCCTACGCCAATCTGTATCGGGTTTGGAAAGAGGATAGTTTGCGCCGCCGTCTATTGGAGTTGATCGATATCTTCCAACAGAAAATTTTCGATCCCGCACAAGCGCATTTCCGACATTTCTTCAACGAACGTTGGATTCCCCAATCCGCCTCTTACACCTTCGGCCACGATATCGAAGGCAGCTGGCTGCTTTGGAAAGCTGTGGAAGCATTGGGCGATAAGTCGCTTGAACCGAAGGTGCGGAAAATGGCGCTGTCGTTGGCCGATGCTGTATTCAGCCAAGGATTCGACGCCGACGGCGGCTTGTTTTACGAAGGAGAACGGGAAACCATCATTGACCATAATAAAGAATGGTGGCCGCAGGCGGAGGCGGTGGTGGGACTTCTCAATGCTTATCAATTATCCAGCGAAGATAAATATTTCCATACGGCGCGCAAATGTTGGGATTTTATCGAGAACCGGATCGTCGACCGTCAGCGCGGCGAATGGTTTTGGCGCGTATCGCGGGAAGGAACGCCGGATGAAAGCGAACCCAAGGTTTCCGAATGGAAAGGCCCTTATCACAATACCCGCGCCTGCCTGGAAATCCTGCGCCGCTTGCAGCGAATCGGGAAAGGGATTGAACCATGACCAAAAATGAATTCGAAAAACAAACTCAAAAGATTTTTGAACGGCATCAGAAATTATTGAAGCAGAAAAATAAAAAGCTGGAATCGGGGAACGGGATCTTCGACCGCTACGAATATCCCGTCCTGACTGCCGCGCATGTTCCTCCATTTTGGCGCTACGACTTCAATCGCCAAACCAATCCCTATCTGATGGAGCGCATGGGAATCAACAGCGTCTTCAACGCGGGCGCCATCGAATGGGAAGGCAAGATGTGCGTGATGGCGCGCGTGGAAGGATGGGATCGCAAATCGTTTTTCGCCGTCGCTGAAAGTCCTACAGGCGTGGATCGTTTCCGCTTTTGGGACGAGCCGGTAGTAATGCCCGATGCGGACGAACAGGAAACCAACATCTACGACATGCGCCTGGTCCGCCATGAAGACGGTTGGATTTACGGGCTGTTCTGCGCGGAAAGCCATGATCCCAAGCAGCCGGACAATCTATCCGCCGCCGTGGCCGCCTGCGGAATCGCGCGTACGAAAGACCTGAGAAATTGGGAGCGCCTGCCAAATTTGAAGACGAAATCCAACCAGCAGCGCAACTGCGTGCTTCATCCCGAATTCGTCAACGGCCAATACGCATTCTATACGCGCCCCTTGCGCGATTTCGCCGCCACCGGCTCCGGCGAAGGCATCGGTTGGGGTTTGTGCGGCGATATGGAAAACGCCGTTATCGAGGAAGAGATTATCATTGACCGGCGCGAATATCATACCATTAAAGAAGGCAAGAACGGCCTTGGACCCGCTCCCATTAAAACCGAAGCCGGATGGCTGCATCTCGCTCACGGCGTGCGCGACACGGCGGCGGGGATGCGCTACGTCCTCTATTTATTCCTGGCGGATTTAAAAAATCCTGCGAAGATTATCAAAGAACCCGGCGGATATTTTCTCGCTCCCACCAGCGAAGAGCGCGTCGGCGACGTATCGAACGTCGTCTTTTCCAATGGTTGGATCGCGCGCGAAAACGGCGACGTCTTCATTTATTACGGATCTTCCGATACGCGCCTGCATGTGGCCGCCTCTACCGTCGAACGCCTGCTCGATTATACGCTGAACACGCCGTCTGACGGATTGCGCTCGTCCGTTTGCATCCAGCAAAGAATGGAATTAATCGAGAACAATCGCAAAATCATGGAAAAATGGGATAAAACAATCCGTATTTGAATTGTCGCTTATAAGTTCCCTCGCCCTTTGGGAGAGGGCTGGGGTGAGGGAATAGTAAGTCAATTATTATCAACCCTCACCTAACCTCTCCCAATCTTGGGAGAGGAAAAAAAACAACATTCTCATTGCAGGTTGGAATGACGAATCGAGCCGATAAATCATGATCCAATTTCCCGAAAACTTTTTATGGGGATCCGCTACTTCGAGTTATCAAATCGAAGGGGCGTGGCTTGAGGGCGGAAAAGGGCTTTCCGTCTGGGACGCCTTCGCGCACGAACCGGGAAGAATCCAAAACGGCGAAACTGGCGACGTCGCCGCCGATCACTACCATCGCTTTCGCGAAGATGTGGAGTTGATGGCGGAGATGGGATTGAAAGCCTACCGCTTTTCCATCTCCTGGCCGCGCATTCAGCCTTCCGGACGCGGCAAGATCAATCCCGAAGGCATCCGTTTTTATTCCCAACTCATCGACGCTTTGCTGGAGAAGGGAATCGAGCCGTGGGCGACGCTGCATCATTGGGATTTCCCTTTGGCGCTGCAATTGGAAAGCGGTGGCTGGCTAAATCCCCGCTCGGCGGAATATTTCCGCGATTATGCGGATATTTGTTTTCAACATTTCGGCGGTCGCGTCAAGCATTGGATCACCCTCAACGAACCTTGGGTTACCGCCGTGTTGGGATATGGGCAGGGCTTCTTCGCGCCGGGAAGAGTCTCCAACGAAGAGCCGTATATCGCCGCCCATAACCTGCTGCGCGCCCACGCCCTCGCCGTGGAGGCTTACCGGCGAAAGCATCAAGACGAACAGAAAGGAGTTATTGGAATCGCCAACAACTGCGATTGGCGCGAGCCGCTCACGGATTCCGAATCCGACAAACTGGCGGCTCAACGGGCGGTGGAATTCTTTTTGGGTTGGTTCGCCGATCCCATCTATCTCGGCGATTATCCCGAAAGCATGAAGTCGCGCGTAGGGTGCCGGCTGCCGCGATTTAGCGAGAAGGATAAAGAACTCGTTATAGGTTCCGCCGACTATTTCGGATTGAATCACTACACGACGATGTACGCCGCCGATGCGGGAGACGCGGATTCGCTGCAAGAGGACGTAAAAAACAACAGCGGCCTTTGCGAGGATCACGGCGTGCTTCTCTCCGCCGACGAAGCCTGGCCGAAGACTGATATGGGATGGAGCATCGTTCCTTGGGGATGCCGCAAGCTGCTGGAATGGATCGACGAACGTTACGGACATCCCGATATTCTGCTAACCGAAAACGGCTGCGCAACGAAGGATGAGGTTGCCGACGGCGAAGTGAACGATCAAGACCGCATCGATTTCCTCTCGCAATACATGATGGAATGTCATAAGGCGATTCAAAACGGAGTACGATTGAAGGGCTATTTCGTCTGGTCGTTTATGGATAATTTCGAATGGGCGTTTGGTTACTCCAAGCGCTTCGGCCTTCATTACGTCGATTACGCCTCCGGCCAACGCATCCCGAAAGCCTCGGCGAAATGGTATCGAAGCGTAATCCAGCGGAATGGATTTTAAAAAAAGGCGGAATTCATTCGAAATCGGCCTGCGAATCTTCCATAATACGATTTCAAGTCAATTATAAGGTGTTTGCAGGCGATTCATATATAAGCAGTTGTTTTTCCAACCTCTTTTCTATGGTTGAAAGAGAGAGGATATGGTTCGCCGTCATAAGACTTATTGATCCCTGCTATTCTATTTGAAAATAATGGAGAACGAGATGGACTCTTCGAACCGGCGTCAATTTATCAAGCAAATGGTAATCGCTTCCGGAAGTTTAATCGTATTGCGGAGTTCTCAGGCAAAAAGCGAAAATGATATCCTCGATGGAATTCTGACTTTTATCCATCGAACTGCGAATAAGAATGGTTCATTCCAGCCGGGAATCGATCCCCTATATAAAGGAATATCGGATACGAATTTATCGGGGATTGCGGCTCCCGTATACGCGACTATTCTTTGCCATACGTTCGATTGGAATCTCCCCAATTCCAATGAAACCAAAGACTTTCTCTATCGATGTCAAAAACCCGATGGCGCTTTCTATCCCCCAACGGGCAGTATGGATCCCAATTCTCCCCAAGCGAAATTTTACAATACCGCCCAAAGTACGGTAGCGTTGAAATTATTAGGTGAAAAACCAAAATACGATCCAACGCCGGTTGCCGAATTCTTTTTCAAGACGGAGGAACTGGAAAAATTGCCTCTGTATATGACCAGTTTTTTCCCCTACTTCTACACGGTCCTTGGCGTCTCGATGCCGGATAAGATCGATCGGTTTCTACGCGGTTTAATCGAACGGAAGCAAACTGAGGACGGTTATGTGGGAAACCACGTAGCTTCCACGTTTCACGCCGCTCATTATTACCGATTAATCGGTTTGCCGACGCCGAAAGCCGATGCGATGGTAGAACGGGCGTTGCGCGATCAAAAAGAAGATGGCTCGTGGCATTTATGCGAACCGGATTGGGATGTGCACGCCGCATTCGACGCTCTTTTCATCTTGCGGCAGTTGGGGAAGAGCGAAGATTCTCGCATTCAAAAATGCTATAAGCGCGCTAACAAATGGATTATGAAATGCCGGAAGCCGGATGGCGGATTCGCCCATTATCCGGAGAATCTGGATTCCGATATGGACGCCGTCTATTTTCAAACCGGCTCGCTTGTCCAAACTGGGATTTTGCCCATCGCGAAAAAATTGCAGTATGAAGAGATACTGGGTTGGGGACACGCCATGATTCCGGGAAAAAAGTATTCATGTCTGGCGGGCTGAAATGACCAAATCATGGAAAGGGTTGATAAGGAAGGAAATATTATCGGTTTTTCAATTTTGAATATCAGTTCGATCAAGAAACAATCCATCGAAGTCTCATTGGCGGATTAAAAACAGAATATCTCTTATCTCCTGAGACGATGGGGAATACATCTAACGACGGAAATCTTTCAATATAGATGAAGAAATGATGTCCGTCGAAATCCGTCTTAATGTTGGCTATTTGTTGACTAGGGTTTTGGGGCGGAAAGAATGAATATGCGTAAGTCTAGGAAAATCAATCAGGCGTGGAGGGACTCGAACCCCCGACCTGCTGATTTGGAGTCATTCAAAACCTGATTTCTTAGAGTTTGGAAAATTGAAAGTTATTGATTTTCCTCGATTTTATTTTGCTGAGACCTTGGAACTGTTAGCTAAACTTGTTACCGTGGAGTTACCTTGCTTTTTGATGACCGATCGGGATGGAAACTCCATGAAAATAACCGCGAAACTTCTTAAATCTCTCGCTGATCCTACTGTCTCCGCCGCTTCCGCTTCCCCTGGAAAGGATTATTCGATCTTTGACGATGACATCCCCGGTTTTGGCGTTCGAGTTTATCCCAGCGGAAAGCGCGCCTTCATTTTCATGTACCGTCATGGAGGCCTCCAGAAAAAACTTACCCTAGGCCGCTATCCGGCTATTACTGTTGACCAGGCGCGGCGCATGGCCGCTGAGAAAGCGCTGATCCTCGCCAGCGGCATCGATCCCGCTCGATCCGGTGAAGCGATAACGGTGGGCGCCTTCTGCGCCAAGTACCTGGAGCGCTGGGCGAAGCCGCGCAAGAAGACTTGGCGTTGCGATGAGCGGCGTATCAATCGAGTGATTCTACCGCGCTGGGGATCGAAGCGGCTGGAGACGATCCGGCGGGCGGATGTGGAGAGGCTTATCGTTGAGTTGGGACGAACGGCGCCTATTGAGGCGAACCGCATCCTTTCCCTTCTTCTCAAGATATTCAATCTCGCCGTTCAGTGGGGCGCGGTTCCTAACGGTTTCGTCAACCCAGCGCAGCGTGTGGAAAAGCATCGCGAACGCAAGCGTGAACGCTGGTTGACGCCGGCGGAAATTCCACGATTCTTAAGGGCGGTGGCTGAAGAGCCGGATATCTATGTTCGGGCGGGGATAATCCTCTATTTATTCACCGGGCTGCGGAAACTCGAGCTTTTGCATCGCCGGTGGAGCGATCTGGATTTGGATCGGCGCGTCTTGCGATTGGAGGATACGAAGGCGGGACGGGCGTTCGAATTGCCGCTTTCCGAAGCGGCGGTAGAGGTCTTCTGCGCTCTCCCCCGGCTTTCCCCTTGGATTTTTCCGGGGAAGGGAGATAAACCTGTCCAGGATTTCTATCGCAAGGCGTGGGCACGCATCCGGGCGCGGGCGGGAATGCCTGACCTCACGATTCATTCGTTGCGCCATACGTTTGCCTCTTGGCTGGCTTCGAGCGGGGAGTCCATGCGGATCATCGGCGGGGCGCTGAATCAGAGCACAGCGTCGATTACCGAGCGATACGCCCACCTTGGCGACGATCCTCTCAGACAGGCGGTAGAGCGGCATGGGAAGCGGCTTCCTGGAGCCTTGGAGATTGTGAATCCCAGAAAAAAAGAAGAGGCTATTTAGAAACGCAGTTAACTTTTTGAAATGAATATTGTAGTATGGCGTTCTAGTGTTAATTACACTTCAGGAGGAGACGATGGAAGAGTTAACTATAAAGACAAGCCGTTCTTATGCTTTTTGGTGCTTTAAGACCATAAAATTTTGGTTTCCCGATAAAATGACGCTTAATCAAAATGGAATTAGTACCGTAAAGCGCAAAAGCGTCATCCTTTTTTGGATAAAGGAAAACGAACAGATACCCTATGCGCGGATCGCTTCTGTTCGCCATATTCGCGGCATGTTTTGGGATAGCATCATCCTCGAATCATCCGGCGGTTCCAATACTCTTGACGTAATCGGTCTTAGAAAAAGAGACGCAAAAACCCTTGCCGAAAAAATCAATGCTGAAATAGCTATGAAATAAATCACCCCCCTAAAGAGACTACGGTTTACTATATCCCCCGCCGGTTGCGATCAGCGGGGATTATTTTGGAGACAATTCAATATAGGTATCAACTCCAGACCAAAAGCCACCGGAAACTTTAATTCTGTAACGATTTTGTTGTGGGATATCAAAAAGAAGAAATCCTCTTCTGGCTACACCTGGATTAAGACTTTCAAAAACTGTTGTAATAAAATTATCGCCCATCCCCCGATGACTCATTTCATATTCTGCCCCCCTTTCATCAACTAAATTGAAAGGAGGAATGCTCCTTGCCTTCAAGTCGTCATTCCTAATAGAAATCTCAACGAATAGATACACGGCATTCGGCTTCACGTTCAAATAGGGGTTGTTAGAAATTCGGTTTGACCACCATGATCGATAGACGTAATAAGACATATACCCGATTTTTGCATCCTGTTTTTCCTTGAAATATCGCGGGGCTGGAGTCGGCGTCAACGTTGGAGGAGGCGCTAAGGTTGGCGTTTTAGTTGGTTTTGGTTCCCGCATTGGCAAGGTTCTAGGCGTCGATATATTTAGAATCAACGACGATTGAGTATTTTCGTTATTATGTATAGAGTTATCCGATTCAATTAAAAATCCAATAAAAACGATGACAAGGAAAAACGCTAAAATTACGCCAACGAAACCTAAGATTATTAAAAACAAAGGCTTAGATGCGTTAATTATATTGTTATATAGGTCCATAATTATTTCTGTCATTCAAAAATTAGGGATTCGATTGATTGGAATTCTTCTGGACTTCTTTTATAATTTCTTCTTTCGGTTCTGCGCTTTCTTGAATATCTACATCTTGCTCTTCCTCGTTATCCGGTTTCTCCAATTTCTCGGTCGCGTTTTTTGGAGATTGTTTGTTGGCCGTGACTTTTTTAACCTTCCGAATCGATGCCTTCAATTCTTCTCCGTCGAATATCTCTCTCTTTATGACCTCGCTTGTCAGCGTTGCTTCGATTTCGTCGAGATCGACTTTAATGTTTGGAGCCAACCGCCGGAGCTCGCGTCGAAGAAACGAAAGCCCGGTTTCGCTCAGCAAAACGGCGGATATGCAATATTTACTGGTGGCCTGTTTCTTATTGTGAAAATCTTCGAGGGCGGATTTTCCCAACGCCTCTTTGGTGAGAAGGAATAGGCTTTCAATGTGACTGCCGGTTCGGAAATTCAATTCCGATAAATTGATCTGGAGCACCAGCTCAAAAGTTATCGGTTTTGTAAAAGAAACCTTATAGATGTGCCATATTGCTCCATTGGTTAAAGCAACCCATTCGACTCCCTCGTTCGAAGCGTAATCGACGGCTTGGCGGACATGATTTTCTTTGAGTTCCAATCCAATGGCCTTTACCTCAATAAGCAATTGGATTTTACCGCTCAAGATGATCGCCAAGTCAACATAGGTGCCGCGAATGCTGTGCTCCCGTGTTATCTCCGTATATTTGTCGAAGCCAAAAACATCGGCCAGGAGATCGGTGACCAGAGTAACGGTATCCGATTCATTAACGTCCTTATCTTTCAGTGAAACAATGATTGGTTGATATTTTTTCAATCCTTCAATCAACCTATCTTCAACCTTTTTAGGAATATCCGCCATGACACAAGTCGCTCCTTTATAAAATACCATCCTGAATTTCGGCAAATATATCAAACATTAATTAATTAGTAAACGCCATTAGTCAGCAATATATGGATTTTTTTTATCCGTTAAAAAAGGGAGTTTTCGGGGGGCGTTTTGGGGGTGATTCCCGCCTTTTTCTCTTCAAATTCCGCAAAATGACGGTGAATTGACGGCAAAATAGGGGTGAATGGGGGATGAACGGGTGGTGACTTTCGGGTTATTCTTTTGTCTTGAGTACTGAACACTAGTTCACCAATTCGGACAAAGGGAGATTCATATGAAAACGTTGCGGCAGTCGGCGAGATCGTTAGGCGTGGAGGCTGAGACATTGATTCGGGCGGCAGCTTGGTGGGTGGGAAGGTTGCCAGAGGAGGAACAATTCAGGATTTTGAGGTTGTATTTTCAGAGGAATGCTTCCGACGCGCCATCTCTTCCAGCTTGCCATAATAATCGGCAATACGCTTGCGGCGATCCGGGAGAGAAAGGGATTTGAATTGTTCCACCGCCACATCCACAAGACGACCAGGAGTAAGACCGAGTTCGTGGGCGAGAGAGTAGATTTCTTTAATATCAGATTCATGAAATAAACGTAAAGCAGATAAAACAATATCTGTTTTATTTTCAAGTGAATCCAACCATTCGATTAAATCTTCAGGTGGACGAAAAGCAATTATTTTTTCTTTTTTCATAAAAAAAGTATTGACACTGCGTTTTACGTGCGTTATACTTGTGTTATACACAAAAGAATCATAAACGAATCATCTACAGTGAAAAACGAATCATGAATGATAGCACAAAATTGGTTCCAGTAACAGTGAGGTTGACGGAAGAGGAAGCGCAACGTCTTGATGAGCGCCGCGGACAACGCTCTCGCCAATATATTTTCAAAGGTCTGGCATCGGCATTCATCGACGGCAAGCTTGATGTACCGCAGCCGCCGCCCACGGTGGTAGTAAGTGGCGAAGGGAAAGGCGAGGCGGCGTGATGTCAGGCGACATGGTCACAATTTGCGACCGTTTACGAAAGAATCACGATTCGTCCTTGGGCGGCCAGGCGGGGTCGAAGTACTTGGCGATGATGGCGGCGCGCTCCGAGGGCGTGCAATGGATCAGATGATAAGTAGCAATCTCAACAAATTTCGTAGCAGAGATATCCAAACCGGAAGACGTTTCATTCAAACGATCAACCAATTCTTGAGGAAAATAAATTTTTCGTCCAACTTTTTTTTCATTTGGTGTTGACATGGTGTATCTTTTACCCTATAATTACACCATAAGGTGAACAAATATAAAGCCGCCTAGTCCTCCTTGGGCGGCCAGGCGGGGTCGAAGTACTTGGCGATGATGGCGGCCCGCTCCGAGGGCGTGCAATGGGTCACATAGTAAATAATGATTTCGCCTAATTTGCTTGTAGGAATATCCAATTCAGAAGCGATCGATTTGAAATGGTCAATCAAATCGCTAGGGGCATAAATACGAAATTGTTCTTTTTCGATGTTTTGTCTTGACATCGCCTAATATTTAGGCTAATATAGCCTATAAGGTGAACAAATAATGAACAAGAAACGCAGCGTAAGAATACCCGTAACGGAGCAAATGCTCAAGGAACTGCGCCAGAAAGCGCGGGAAAACGATATTGACGTAACCGATGCGACGCGCATTTTTTGGCGCGATTGGATTACAGGGAAGATTCATATCGGTTCTCATGCGAGATATCAGCCGCCGGTGGAAACGGCGTAAAAGGAGAAGGAACCATGCAAGAAGAATGGAAAAAGAAACAGATCAATGAATTTCGCTATCATCCGCCGACGCATAGAGCCTCAAACGATCTTAAGATTCTGGAGATTATCTACAGCAATCCGAATATTGTTCCGACACGAGAGACGGTTCAGGAACAATTCAATCTGATTGTCGATCTGCTAAATGCGGAAGAAGAGCCGGTAATTCCCGATAAATCGAATCAAACAATCTAAGCGCGGCCTGTCCGTCCATTTCTCCTTTTTTTATGCACACATTAGGAAGATTTTGCGGCGTTGCATGTTGAAGAATGGCGACAGTCAAACCAAGGGCGATTTCTTCACGCGAGGTCATAACGCATTTCCTTTCAGTCCGATTTGCCCAAGAGGAATTTCAGGATGATCTTTTCGCGATCTTTTTCCGGTATCGAGATGAAGTATTCAAGGGAGATTTCCACGATGTCGGTAACATTTAATCCTCGATACTTATTGGAAAGCATTTTCAACTTTTCCAGCAATTCGGGTTCAAGACGAAAATTTCTTTGAATTTTTGGCATAATCCTATTGACAATACAGCCCAACGTATATACGATGATATAACGACGGGGCTACACGGTAAAATACAATGAGTAGACGAGCGCAAATCAATATACGGGTTTCCCAAGAGGAAAAGAAGGCTTGGGAGCAGATTTCCCGGCAGCACGATATGCCAGTTTCGGAGATCGCCCGGCGATTTCTCAACGCAATGGCCGCTGGGAAGATCAAGACGATACCCATCGTCCCGCGTCCGCTTATGGAAATTCAAACATCGGTCTGTTTAACGAGAGATTAATTATTCGCCTAGTCATCTAAAAAAGGGAGTTACCCGTAACGGAGCAAATGCTCAAGGAACTGCGCCAGAAAGCGCGGGAAAACGATATTGACGTAACCGATGCGACGCGCATTTTTTGGCGCGATTGGATCGTAGGGAAGATTAATATCGGTTCGCACGTGAGCCGTCCAACGCCGCAGGAAACGGCGTAAAAGGAGAAGGAACCATGCAAGAAGAATGGAAAAAGAAACAGATCAATGAATTTCGCTATCATCCGCCGACGCATAGCGCCTCAAACGATCTTAAGATTCTGGAGATTATCTACAGCAATCCGAATATTGTTCCGACACGAGAGACGGTTCAGGAACAATTCAATCTGATTGTCGATCTGCTAAATGCGGAAGAAGAGCCGGTAATTCCCGATAAATCGAATCAAACAATCTAAGCGCGGCCTGTCCGTCCATTTCTCCTTTTTTTATGCACACATTAGGAAGATTTTGCGGCGTTGCATGTTGAAGAATGGCGACAGTTAAACCAAGGGCGATTTCTTCACGCGAGGTCATAACGCATTTCCTTTCAGTCCGATTTGCCTAAGAGGAATTTCAGGATGATCTTTTCACGCTCTTTTTCCGGTAAAGATAAAACGTATTCCAAGGACGCTTCGATGATATCCGTCATCGTAACGCGCTTTAGATGTTCCGCCTCATCAATCAAGCGATTTCTAATAGATGGATGCAAGCGAACGGCAATTTGTATTTTTTTCTCTTTCTTCATAAAATTGACTTGACAGTGGTATTCGTTGCATATACAATGAATACCGCAAGGAATAGACAATGAGTAGACGAGCGCAAATCAATATACGGGTTTCCCAAGAGGAAAAGAAGGCTTGGGAGCAGATTTCCCGGCAGCACGATATGCCGGTGTCGGAGATCGCCCGGCGATTTCTCAACGCAATGGCCGCTGGGAAGATCAAGACGATACCCATCGTCCCGCGTCCGCTTATGGAAATTCAAACTACAGCCTGTTTGACGAGTGAATAACTTAAGCCTAGCCATCATTCAAAAGCCGATTCGCCTTTGTGCGATAGGCGAGACGTTGGCCCAATGAAGTCCGCCCCGGCGAAAGCGGGGAGACAGCTTTGAGGGATTTAAAGATCAACATGCAAGTAGTGGAGCGCGCCTTGGGCTAGTCAAGCGCTCTAAAAGCTACCCAAGGCCACGAAAGTATGTTGATCTTTAAATCCCTCAAAGAAAGCGTGATGGAGGCCTCCAACGCAGGGATGAACGCGAAGCGAAAGAGCCTTTAAGCCATCGAAGACCCTCCAGTATGTGAGTGGAAATGAGGCTTCGTGCTATTTGGATTTTCGGACGGATAGCACCGTCAGTAACCGGACGTAAGTGATAGGCGAAACCTGCCGAGAGACTTGGTTATTGAGTGGTTTGGCGGTCCGGAGAGACGGACGAATTCAAAATTCCAATTTGGAGGAATCCATGCCATCCAAAATAGGAAAAGTACGCGGACGCGAAATTGTTTTGAACTGGCAATCCAGCAACGGGAAATTAGTTTTCACGGCCATCGACAAAAAGACCGGCATTCGATCCTTCCAGAAGTTTTCCAAGCAAGACGCCATCAATTCTTTGTTTGAGCGATTAGAATCCGCCGGTAAAGAAGCGGCGGAACTTACCCAGGGGAGCGTGCGATGACAAACGAATTTACATGTCCACTGGCGGGAATGCTGGAGACGATGACCAGCTTGCTCAACGAGATCAAGTCGAAGCAGTCCCCGACAAACCATCAACTTAATTTTACCTCCAAGCAGGCCGCCGAGATATTGGGCATCTCCGAAGCGGAACTCTCGCGGATGCGGGCGCGCAATAACGGACCGAAATTCCATATCCTGAATGAGGTTGGTTCCAAACCTCGTTATTACTACTTCTGGAAAGACCTGGAAGAGTGGCGCGAGAATACGACGCTCTTTTCCAACCTGGCCGAAGTGCAGGAAATCCGCGACGGGCGGCGAGCGGTGGAACTCCAAGTTATCAAAGAGCGCGCCGGCATCTAACCAGCCAAGAGATTTTAGCGCTTTGGCGGTAAAGAAATTTATTCAATCGTAAGGAACGTTTCAACATGAGCGATCTGATTATCAACATCGACCAGGAATCACCCTCGCGGGCGGAGAGTTCGGCGTTGACGCGCCGGGCGATGGAACTATTGGGCGGCAAGAATCTGGGGCGCCTGTTCGCCGTGAAGATCGACTCCGCCCCCGCCGTGGTCTCGGCGTGGATCAAACGGGCGAGCGGGCCGCTCTTCTGGATGCGGCGGTTTCTCATCGAACTGGAAAAAGAGGGCGGCGGCAAACTGGTGGAGGAAATCCTGATCTACCTGTGCCGCCCTTTCAATTTGCAGCCGACGCGCATCCCGGACAAGCGCCCGTCATTTCTGTCGATGCTGCGGTCGCTGGCGGCGCAGGGCAAGGAATCCGCCGACGTGCATACGATCTTCGCGGCCATCGCGGAAGACGGGAAGTTGGCCGCTTCCGAATTGCGGAAGATGCAGGCGGAGATCGAGGAGGCGATCCGGGCGGATCGGGCGCTGCTGGACCAGGTGGAGTTTTTGCGGGCCAAGGCGGAAGAGAACGGCGGCGCGATCGAGATCGAGGAGTCGCGGACGCAGCGTTGGACATAAAGAATTTTTGACGCCATGCGGATATCCGACAGATTGGACAGATTGCTTGACACGCATCCTTCTAACCGGCGCCAGCCAAACCAACCTTCGGAAATTCCTCCAATATCCTATCTCCGCATGGCGGTTTTTTCCGAAGGCCGAGCCTATCAACGGCGAATCCCGCCAAGCGATTCGCCCGGAACCGGCGCGGCTCGGCCTTCGAAAAAAATATGCGTCAAAGATTACTTGGTGGCCAATTCTTGGCTAGCGCGTGAGATGACGTCGAGATTAAGCCGATGGTTCTCTTTGACGAATAAATTTTCGCCGGGCGGGAATTCATGGTCTCTCCAATACTGTATCTCCATTCCGGCCATAACTCGCCCCGCCCGGCGGTTTCTTAACCCCCACTCTGAAAGGAAACGATCATGGCGTTCGAAAAGGCGGTAGTGTTGGCAAGGACAACCAGTTCCATCGAAAGTGTGCGATTGAGTTTGTTTTATAACCGGGTATCAAAAAATAATAAGGAGAAAAAAAATACTTACCTGAAATTCGTGATCGCGGAACGCCTGTGGAAAAAGGAATTGTCGTGGCCGGCGGGAACCAAGATCGAGGTCGAATGCGATGCCGATGATGGCAGTTTTAAGTTATCTCACGAGAACATCGGCGGCTTTAAACTATGCGTGGGTAAAAGCAATAAAGGCTCCGCGCACATCATCATCAATATCCGCTGTTTCTCCGAAAAGACCCGCCAAAAAATTCAAAAACTGCTGGGAAAAGATAAGCATGACCTGAAGTGCACAGTCCAGAAAAATATGATCTTATGCAATCTTTAAGAAAAGGAGGTTACCGAAATGGAAAACGAAGTGAAGACAAACGGCAGGCAGGCGCTGGGGCGCAATCTCAATGACATAGAAGCGGATTATCGCCCGCCGCGCGCCATCGAAGAGAAGCGTCCGGAATCGGATAAGGCGCTGGATGAGTTGCGGGGCGTGGTGAGCGCCGTGCGCGCCGTACCGAAAGCGCGCCGGACGATCATCCTGAAGATGGCGTTCCAGGCGCTGGCCTTCGACGATCCGGAAGGGGCGCTGCCGGAACGAAGCGCATGGTACGAATTCGACGCAACACGCAACGTCGAAAGGCCGAAGAACGAAGGGAAGCAGAACGCTCCGCGTCCAAGTCTATGGCGGAGAATATTTAGGAGGACGGCATGAAACGAGCCTTTCATCAAGGAATCGAATTCGAAGTCCCGGAAGACCAAGAATTAATGACCTTTGAAATCAACGGTCATCAATGCCGCGTGATTATCAAATATCCGCTCACTTCTAAAGGCATATTTACGATGACCAATCCAATGAATGTTCAGCCGTGGTTTCAGATTTTGCGTTACGGACGCTGGGAGAACGCGGACGCCAACGACGCGGCGTTGATAGCGGTGGAAGCAGTGCGGCGATTGGCGATGGAGCGGGCGCAGGCGGGGAATCTTTTGCGTCCGAAGCCGGTAAGCGAATTCGCGGAGGTCAGCTGATGGGCGGCATGGCTCACGATCTGATCGAGGCGGCGGCTTACGAAAACTTAGTTGAAGACGCCGTTGAATGCGCCGCCTGCGAGAGTACCCAATTCATCATCAACCGGCGCGAAACGGGCATCCCCTGGGTTGAGTGCTCCCATTGCGGAGCGAGATTTTTATTATCCATCCCAAACGGTAAAAACGAAAAGCGGGCCGAAGCCCGCCCGTGAAAAAGAAATCTAAGCAATTTCATTTTCCACGGGACGGGGCTGGCGGTCAAGAGGAGAAGCATTATGACGACTGGATTCTATGACATTCACGATTTCCCGTTGCAGGCGGCGTGATAGGGAGAAACGGCCATGAACGAAACCACTATTCAAAATCCCGCCTCTCAGGCGAAATTTCTGCACATTCCCATCCACAAGATCACGCCCACGCCGGATAACCCCCGCCGCTCCCGCCCGAACGATCCCCGGCTGCGGGAGTTGACAGACTCCATCCGGGCGCTGGGGGTGTTGGAACCGATTCTCGTCCGTCCCCTGCCCGCCAAGGGCGATGGTGAGTACGAGCTGCGCTCCGGGGAGCGGCGCTGGCGGGCGGCGCGGGAGGCGGGACTGACGGAGATTCCCGCCCTGGCGCGGGAGATGGACGATCTTCAGGCGCTGGCCATCACGGTGACGGAGAACTTGCAGCGGGAGGACCTGCATCCACTGGAAGAAGCCCAAGGCATCCAGTCGCTGCTGGATCACGGCTGGACGCTGGAGCAGACGGCGGCTCAGATCGGTAAATCGCCGCGCTTCACGGCGCGGCGGGCGCAGTTGAACCGCCTGACGCCGATCTGGCGGGAGTTGGCCTTCGACGAGAATGGCTCGGTATCCGCCTGGTCCGCCGCCCATCTGGAATTGATCGCGCGGCTGCCGGCGGCGATGCAGGAACAAGCGGCTTATGAGTTCGACGACCGCCAGGACGCATGGAAACGCTATACCTCCCTCAATGATCTGCGCCGCCATTTGGCGGACCAATTGCGGGCGCTGTCCCTGGCCCCCTGGAAGTTGGAGGACGAATCCCTATTCCCGGAAGCGGGCGCCTGTTCGGCCTGCGTCCAGCGCTCCGATCACCAGCCTTTATTGTTCGACGAGGAAGAATTCCAAGCCGAAGCCAAACCGGGAAAGCGCAGTTCCAAGAAACCCGGCGCGAATGTCCATTGCCTGAACGCCGTCTGCTGGAAGCGGAAGGCGCAAGCCTTCATCGCCCGGCGGGAGGAAGAACTGCGGCAGGGATACGGAAAATCGCTGATCCTGGTGGGCGACCGCCAGAATGGCGATGACGGCGACGCCTTTGTCGATCAGAAGACGCCATCCTGGAAAATCAATAAATGCAGGAAATCGGCTCCGGGCGCCCGCCCCTGCCTCTCGGTGGACGGCCCCGACGCCGGGAAATTCTTCTGGGGAACGAATACGGTCCACGGCGACGGGAATCCGCCGCGCGAACCCGGCCAGCCTTCCACCCTGGAGGAGCGCCAGGCCAAGCATCGCAAACAACGCCAACGAATCGTCGTGCAAAAGGTCATCGAACAATTGGAGAAATGGCAGGAAGAAGATTCCGATCTTCCCGCCTTCATCGGCGCCTGCGAACGCTTGGCGCTGGTCTTGACCTTCGGCACTGCCGAACGCCTCGATAACGCCTGCTACGATCATCATTACGATGCGGATGGATGTTTTCGCTCCGACGAAAATTCCTGCCGCATCTGGGACGAGTTGGAGAAGCGGAAGCAACTTCCCTTGGCGGCCCTGACCGATTCGCTTTTGCGATCCGCCTGCGCGGTTTTATTCCAACGCTTGAAGCGGGGATTGAAGAACGATTCAGAACCGCCCATCGCGGAAGCAAAGAGAGCCTGCGCCTTCTTTGGCCTCGATTTCGCGCAGTTCGAGCGGATGGCGGAAAAGAAGAAGCCGGATCCAAAGTCCTGGGAAAAAGAAGCCGAAAAGACTCAATCGGAGCAAGCGCCGGAAGATGAGCAACCGGAGCAAGCGGCGGAAACGCTGGATATGGAAGCGCCACCGGCGAAAGCGCAACTGGCGGCGGAGGACAAGCCGCCGGAATGCCTGAAGTGCATCGAACAGCGCGCCGATTACTGCACGCAAGAGGATGGCGGTTGTTGCCGCTCATGTCCCGATCCCTGCAACGGCAGGCAAAGTTGCCAGTTGGAAATGCGATCGGAGGAAACGCAAGCGCCGGCCCGCCGAGGGCGGCCCAAGAAAGGAAAAACCACCGATGAAGTTATATGAAATATCCCAGCAATACGAAGAGATCATGGCGGAACTGGAAGGGACGGAAGGCGCGCTCACCCCGGAGATTCAGCAGCGGCTGGACGCCGTGGAGGACGACCTCAAACGGAAAGTGGAGAACATCGCCTGCCTCATCCGCCAATTCCAGGCGGACGGGGAAACCTGCAAGAGCGAGAGCGAGCGGCTGACCGCCTTGCGCAAGTCGCGGGAGCGCGCCGCCGAGGGCTTGAAGGCCTACGCTCTGGGCCAGTTGCAGCGCTTGGGTCTCAAGAAGGTGGAGACGGAGTTGTTCGTCGTCTCGCGCCAGGCCAACCCCGAACGAGTGGTCATCGACGACGAGAACGAACTGCCGGGCTTGTTCTTCACGGCGAAATTGACCATGCCCTTCGTCGAACTGCCGGAAGAGCTGCGGCCTCGCGCCAACCGGGAACCCGACAAAACTCTTATCAAGAAATTTATCGAAGCCCATCCCGACGCGCCCATTCCCGGCGTCCATCTGGAAGCGGGCGAATCGCTGCGCATCCGCTAGACCAAAAAGGAGAAGAGAGATGAATATCCAATTCAAGAAAGCCGAAAAGAAAAACGCGAAAATCCGCATGGCCTTTATCGGCCCCAGCGGATCGGGGAAGACCTATTCCGCTCTGAGGGTGGCGTCGGGCATGGGCGGACGAATCGCCTTCATCGACACGGAGCGCGGGCGGGGATCGCTGTACGCGGACAAGTTCA
This sequence comes from Candidatus Omnitrophota bacterium, assembly GCA_040755155.1. Lineage (NCBI taxonomy): Bacteria > Pseudomonadati > Candidatus Omnitrophota > Candidatus Omnitrophota bacterium. The sequence goes on from JBFMBP010000039.1 coordinate 34,558, forward strand.
ACTACGAGTACGTGGCGATGGAGCCGCCCTATTCCCTGGAAAAGTACATTGAATACCTGAAGGCGGCGGAAGAGGCGGGCTTCAATATTCTTATTATTGATTCCTTATCTCACGCCTGGGCGGGCGAGGGCGGACTATTGGAATTCGTTGACAACGTGAAAAAATCGGGGGCTGGAAAAAATCGCAACGAATTTTCCGCATGGGCGGATGCGACTCCCAAGCAGAACCGCATGATAGATGTCCTCATGGGATCGCAATGCCATGTGCTGGCCACCATGCGGACAAAGACGGCCTACGAGATGGAGGAGAAGAACGGCAAAAAAGTACCCGTGAAGATCGGCTTGGCGCCGATTCAACGCGACGGCGTGGAATACGAATTCACTTTAGTCGCCGATCTCTCCATCGACGGCCATCTCGCCTCATTCTCCAAGGACAATACGTCGCTGTTCGACAACCAACGGCTGGTTCCAGACGAGACGATGGGCCAGAAACTGATCGGCTGGATCAACGAAACTCCGATAACGTTGAACGAAGAGTTTCAATCCGTCATTCACAGCATCCGCGAGTGGATTTGCGGCGGATTGAAAGAGGACATCGATGACGAGCGCTACGAAGACCTATGGCGGGAGATTCTTAACGGCGATTTAAACCGGCAGACGCTGACGGCCATCCGCAACAAGCCGGAGGCCTCGGCGAAGCGCTTCATGGGCTGGTATATCGAACGGAACCGGAAGCCCCAGCCGCCGGAAACGAAGGAGGAACCTCCCGCAAAGCTGCCGGAAGAGAAAGAATCTTCCGATAAAAATTTTGTGCAAATCGATACGCAGGCCGTGTTCGAGGAAATCCTCAACGATGATAATAACCAGCGGCTGATAAATGAACTTAGCGGTAATCCCTTTACTCCGATTTCCCGCGCAATGCTCTACGCATTTCTCAAGCAATTCATCCCGGAAAAGGACAGGGCTATCGCAGCCCGCAAGGCGAAAGAGAATCCGCAAGCCTTCCTGGAGAAATTCTCGGATTACATCGCCAAGGAAAGCGCCGCCGTTCAAACCGCCGATTCGCGGTTTTGAGCCGATTAAGGGCGAACTTGCGTTGAGGGAAAAGAGATGTCCATCGCCGTCGCCATAGATCGAATAAAAGATCGATTAAATAAGATCATCGAGACCGCGCCCGAAGAACTGGCAGACGCCGACCGTAGATGCGATTGCGGCGCCTGTGACGGCTATGGCCATATCATCGACGAAGATGGCAGGGCGCGTCCCTGTCCCCGCGCTCTCGGCGAATCGAGGGCGAAGGCGATGGACGCGGAGATGGGCGGCTGGGAGGACTGGCCGCCGCCGCGCCTGGCGGAGATGCGGGCGCGTCCGGGATTTCAAGAAACGAAATCCTTTCTCGCCGTCGAGTTTTTCTTGAAGCGAATCTTCGCCGGCGATCCACCCCAAGGGCTGCTTCTCTGCGGCGGCCACGGCAGGAGCAAGACGTTATCGCCCCTCGCCCTGCTGCGGGAATGCGGCGAGCGGGGGATGGGGATCGCCGCCGTGAATTTCCCGGCGCTGATCGCCCACTACAAACGGGGGATCGACGGCCAGCCGTCCATCGACCGCCTCTTCCGCAAGATCGAGGCGGCCAAGGTGGTATTTGTGGACGAATTGGGCCGCGATCCAGGCTGGGGGAACGCGGATCACGCCCGCTTCGCCCTCCAAGAGATCGTGGGGCGCTGTTATCGGCGGAGATTTCTGATTATGGCCTCCAACCTGACTAGGAACAGACTCTTCGATTCCATCTTCCCGTCGAATGTGAGCAGCCGCTTGAATCCGTGCGCCGGCTACTGCGCCGTCACGGAAGAGCCGTTCGACGGCGATTTGCGCGAGACGAGATTATGGGAGGTAAACGCCTTATGATCCCCCTCGAAATCCAGGAAGAGATCAACGAGATCGGATTGCATCCCGGCGACGAATGCGAATTTGATCCTCAATTCGTAGAGAGATTCATCGCTTTTTATTGGCGTAACTGGGCTGATGTAAATCAAAATAATAAAGATGATGATAAGAAAGAAACTATCGGATTTATCGGCATTCTCTCGTTGTTGCTTTCCCTTGTGCAGAAGCTTCGATTCAAGATCGATCAGGAAGCCTACCTGAAGATCGCCGGAGATTTCGGCCTGCCGCGCGATCTTTCCCTTTCCATAATCGAACACCTATTCTCAACCCGCAACCTTTACATCAAACGCCTGGCGGAAGACCAAGGACAGGAGTCGAAACAAGTATGAAGCGCGGCGCGATCGATCATCCCAAAACAAAACGTCTGGCCAAAATTCTAGGAATCCAGCGTTGTCATGCGATAGGCATTCTCGAAGCGCTATGGCATTTTACCGCGCAACACGCCATCCAGGGAAATGTAGGTCGGTGGAGCAATGAAGAGATCGCGGAAGGCGTTTATTGGGAGGGCGATTCCGATACGCTCTTAAACGCCCTCCTAAAATCCGGATTCGTCGATCCCCATCCCACCCATCGCCTCATCATCCATGACTGGCACGATCACGCGGACGACTCCGTTAGAAAAACGCTGAAAAATCGCAATCTAATATTTTTGACCGTTCAGGAAAAATCTGGAATGGTTCCGAATGATTCCGGCAGTTTCGCGAATGGTTCCGACTTTTCCGGAAATTTCGCGAAAAGTCCGGAAAGTTCCGATAGGGTTCCAGAAAAGTCTGGAACCCTTCCGGAAAATTCCAGCGACTCGCCGGAAGATTCCCGAAACATTCCGACCGCCTTGCCTAGCCTAGCCTTACCTGAGCCTGTGCCTGAGCCGGGGCCGATAACGCGCCCGCCCGCCCCCGCACGCGAGGACGACCCGCCGCCGCCGGATTTCTCGAAATTCCAGCAGCCCGACCTGGCGCAAGCCATCCATCGAGCCAGCCGCTGGCGGGATTGGGATCAATTCGCCAGCGAGATTTTCCGCAGCCAGGCGGAATTCCCGCCGGAGGTCTGGGCCGAGGCGGCCAAGCGCTTCATCGCCCTTCCCAAGCCGGGCACGCTGACGACGCTGCGCAAAATGTGCCAGGAGGCGCTCAGCGAGTCTCTGAGCGCTCCGCTAACCGGCAAACGCTCCTCCCGGGCAAGTCCCGAACGCCGGCCCAGCGAGTACGACCGGCGCTTCGCGGAAGCCGAAAAGTCGAAAGTCACCGGCGAAGGCGAAAGTTGGCTGGATCGGGCGATAGCCGAGGAACGGGAGAAGCAAGGATTGCATCCAGACGATGACGAAGCGATGAGGAAAATCGATGGGTGGTAACGCGGCTTCCGAGAAGCGCGGAGAGGACATCGCAAATTTATTTTTTTCGCAGAAAGGAGCGAGCGTTATGGGAGCATTCCATCGCGGCGGATTTCTCGCGGCGGCCATCGAAGAAGAACATGTTGCGCGATTCCTTAACCAGCTCGACGCAACCGGGGCCATGATCCTCTTTCCTTCGCGGGAAGAGGCGCTGGCGGCGATCGGGAAGCAGAAGCCGAAGCGGCGGCTGCGGGGATGGCGGGGAATCAAGGACTTGTTTTACTTTCAAACGCGGCAAGGCAACGAATTCTATGAGATTTTCGAGATGGTTTCGGCTTTGCTGCCTTACCCGGAATGTCAAGACTGCTGGACGGCGAGGAATCATGGAAAAAACTCAACAACGCCTGTCGATCGAGGAATACAAAGCGTTGCAAAAGGGGATCAAGCCGAATAAATACCGCGCCGTCCGCACGGAGTACGGCGGGCGGAGGTACGACTCGAAAAAGGAGGCGGCTTTCGCGGCGAAGTTGGATTTGTTGCTTCGGGCGGGAGAAATCAAGTTCTGGATTCCCCAGGTCTCCATGCCGGTGGGGGCGAATAACTCGACGCGCTACGTTGCCGATTTCCTGGTCGGCTATCCCGACGGCGGATTCCGGCTGATCGATGTGAAGGGCAAGGATACGCCCATGAGTCGTCAAAAGAGGAAAACTATCCGCGAGAACTACGGGATCGAAGTGGAGTTGCGGTGACGAAAAGCGGCTGTCGCATCATGATGAATGACGTTTATCGAGAAAGCCCCGCATTTCGCCTGTATTGCGTTTTCTCGTCCAGATATCGCCTGGGGGCGAAAAAACGCGCCAGAGGCCAAGGAAAGGCCTGAATCGAGGGCGTCCCGGAGAGGATCGGATTCGGGAGACGGCCAAGGGAGCATGAGACGAAGCATGGTGGACATGACGGTCGAGGGATTCCGCAAGGCGCTGGCCTTCGCGTCGCAGCATCGCAGCCGCGCCTTTCGCGACGGCTTCATCTACTGCCTCACCCATCCCGGCCAAGCGCCGGAGGAGAAGCCCCCGGAACTCGGCGCTGGGAACGATGAGGAATTCTTCCTAGGAATGGAGGCGGCGCAAGAAATTATGGATGGTGAAATTGTCGCTTTTGCTATTGGCGCCGAAGAGGAAGAAACTGAAAATGAGATTACCCTGGATTGCGCCCCTAAATTTTCGCAGGAGATTTCCGATCGTTTCATCTCTTTCCTGCAAGAGGGGAAGACGTTCAGAGAAGCGGCGCGCCGGACGGGCGTAAGCCGCATTTCTGTTTACGCCTGGCTCAAGAGGGGTCGCTGGGAACTCGCCGGTCCCTATCGTGATTTCTGGCGGGCGGTGAGAGAGGCGCGAAGGAATTAATCCGAAGAGTAATGAAACTATCCGCCAAACAATCACGATTTATCGAGGAATACCTCGTCGATCTTAACGCGACTCGGGCGGCGATCCGGGCGGGATATAGCCCGAAAACAGCCGAAATAATTGGATTCGAAAACCTAAGAAAACCTAAGATTCAAAAAGCAATTGAAGACGCGACAAAACAACAGTCCGAGCGGACGCAGATCAAAGCGGACGAAGTGGTTAAGGAATTAGCCCGGATCGCCTTCTCTGATATCCGTCAAGTAATCGAGTGGGACGAGAGTGGGAAAGTCACGGTTAAGCCTTCCAGTGAGATTAAGAAGGACGCCGCGCGGGGAATCGTGGAGATTACGCGGAGAGTTGCATCTGACGGAGCCGTTACCTTAAAAATTAAAATGGCAGACAAGTTGGGCGCGTTGAATTCTTTGGGGAAGCATTTGGGTATGTTTATCGAGAAGATCGAGCATTCTGGATCAGTTCAAGGCGGGGTGCTGCTGGTCCCCTCCGAGGTGGACCAGGATTCTTGGCTGAAAACCGCCGCCGAATACCAAGCGAATCTGTTGCGGAAATCCGATGAAGAGAAAGAAGCATGACGGCGTCCGAAATCGAGCGGAAAGTGATATGGTCGCCGCAGCCCGGAAGTCAAACGCTTTTTCTCACCTGCCCTATTTACGAATGCCTTTATGGCGGGACGCGGGGGCCGGGCAAAACGGACGCCGGCATCATGGACTTCGCCCAGTTCGTGGGGCGGGGATTCGGTTCGGCCTGGGTCGGTTACGTCTTCCGGCAATCCTATCCCCAACTGAAGGATATCGTCCTCAAAACCAAGAAATGGTTCCGCCGAATTTTTCCCGACGCGGCTTTCAACGAAAGCAGTTACGACTGGAAATGGCCGACGGGGGAGGAACTGGCGTTGCGCTATATGCGCAACGAGAAGGATTACTGGAATTACCACGGCCACGAGCGTCCGTGGATTTTATTTGACGAGTTGACGATGTGGGCCACATCTGAGTGCTACATGATGTCGCGATCGCTCTGCCGTTCCTCCGAGCCGGGAATGCCGCGCCATCTGCGCTCCACCTGCAATCCCTATGGGCCGGGCCACAACTGGGTCAAGGCCTACTTCGTCGATCCCGCGCCCCCGGGCGTCCCGATCCGAAACGAAAAAGGCCAATGGCGCATTTATCTGCACGGAAATATCCGGGAAAACCTGAAACTGGAAACGGCGGATCCCAATTACAAAAAGAACATCGAGACGGACACCAATCCCCATCGGCGCAAAGCCTGGCTATTCGGCTCCTGGGACATCACCATCGGCGGCATCTTCGACGATTTGTGGAATCGGGACGTCCACGTCTTGCAACCCTTTCCCATCCCCCCTTCCTGGCGCGTGGACCGCGCCTTCGACTGGGGATCTTCGAAGCCCTTTTCCGTGGGCTGGTGGGCGGAGAGCGACGGCTCGCCCGCGCCTACGGGAAGAATCTATCCCCGGGGAACGCTGATCCGCGTCGCGGAATGGTACGGAGCGGCCAAGGACGGCCAGGGAAAGGTGATTCTCAATCACGGGCTGCGCCTCAGCGCCCCCCAGATCGCAGCAGGGATCAAGGAGCGGGAAGAAGCCCTAGTAAAAGGTCTATTAAAGGAATGCCGCATCCTGGCGGGACCCGCCGATCCCTCCATCTGGGACGGCTCGGCGGGCAAGAGCATCGCGGCGCAGTTGGATGAGAACGGAGTCAAGTTCGTTCGCGGCGAATCGGCGAATCGAATTTTTCGCTGGCAGCAGGTGCGGGAGCGCCTCTTCGCCGCCTTGCAGCGCCCGATGGAGAATCCGGGCCTGTTCGTCTTCGACGCGTGCGTGGACGGCTTCCTGCGCACCTTCCCATCGGCGTTGCGCGACGAGCGCAATCCCGACGATCTGGATACGAACCAGGAAGACCATTGCTGCGACGAAGCCGGCTACCGCGTCATGGGATACACCCGGACGCGCATCATGAAAGTCAAAGGATTATAAATCAAAGGAGTTCAGATATGCCAAATCAAGCGAAATCTAAAATTGATCCCAGCGTCGTCCATCCGCACTATGCGGAATATTCGGAGCAATGGCTGTTATGCCGCGACGCCTACGCCGGAGAGAAGGCGATCAAACAGCGGGCGGGGGGAGGCGGCGCCAAGGGTTCCTGGCCGGGAGCGGCTTACCTGTTTCCGCTGAGCAGCCATGAGACGCAAGAGGAGTACGCCTATTACCGCGACCGGGCGGTATGGTACAACGCCGTTTACCGCACGGTGCAGGGTTTGCGAGGCATGATCTTCCGCCAGCCTCCCCACGCCGTCATCCCCAAAGCCATAAAGGAGCACGCCGAGGATATCACCCAGGACGGCGTCAACCTAGAGCAGTTCGCCAAGAAGGCCACTGACGAGTTGCTGATTGCCGGGCGGGGCGGCATCCTGGTGGAGTATCCCAAGATGGACGCGCCGGGGGGCGGCGAGACGATGAGCGATTTTGAGAAGGCCAACCGGCGGCCCTTCTGGAAGTTCTATCCCGCCGAAGCCATCCTCCACTGGCGGCGGGAGTGGCGGCGCAATCGCTCCATGCTGACGCGAATCGCGCTGCGGGAGACGGTGGAGGTCCAGGACGCAGCCAACGAATTCGCCGCCGTGGAGGAGGAGCGCGTCAGGATATTGGAGATCAACGGACTGGGACAATACCAGCAGCGGGTTTTCGTCTATCAGGAGAAGGAATGGGCGCTGCAGGATGGACCGATCGTCCCCCTGCGGGCGGGACAGCCCCTGGATTTCATCCCCTTCGCCTTCCTGGGTTTGGGTGATTCCGCCGCCGAGGTGGAGAGGCCGCCGCTCTACGACCTGGCGGTCACCTGCGTCATGCACTACCGCAACAGCGCCGACCTCGAAAATGGGCTGCACGTCTGCGGCGTACCCACGCCCTGGGCGGCGGGTTTCAAGGGGAATGAAAAAGGGGAATTCCAATTAGGATCAAGTGAAGCCTGGGTGACGGACGAGGTGGGAGCGACGGCGGGCTTTTTGGAATTCACCGGCCAGGGTTTGGGAGCCATCGCTCAGGCGATGGCGGTGAAGGTGGAGGCGATGGCCGCCTTGGGCAGCCGGGTCTTGGCCCCGGAGAAGCGGGCGGTGGAGACGGCGGAGACGGCGCTCTTGCATAGGACGGGGGAGAACTCCATCCTGGCGGACATCGCGGGCAACATCTCGGCGGTGATGGAGAAGTGCCTCAAATGGCACGCGCAATGGATGGGATTGAAGGAATCGGAGATCAACTATCAGTTGAACCGCGATTTCTTCCCCGCGCCTATGTCGCCGGACGAGATCCGGGCGACGCTGGAAGCATGGCAGGCGGGCGCCATCGCCTATACCGACGTGGTGCGCCTGCTCAAGCAGGGGGAGGTGCTCGATCCCGGACGCGAGCCGGACGATATACGTGCGGAGAACGATATGGAACCAAAGCTGATGGCTACAAATATTGCCAATATGCCTTTCGCAATGGGTGAATAATCGATGGTTGCCATCTTCTTGAAATCCACATTTGCGCTCAAACAATTTGAGAATGGTCTCGTAAAATCCGTCCTGACTGAAATTGATAATGGACGAGGTCAAGTTCTGCAAACGCTTTTGGAGAATGATCCAACTGGTAAGTTAGGCCGGGCGCAAAACAAGGCCGTCAATGCGTTTAAAGAGGCATCGGAGAAAACCATATCAAAGATTTTTCAGAGAATGAGCGACGAAGTACGGAACATGCTCATTGAAATGGGCGTCGCCATCGGAAAGTTTAATGCCAAAGAAATCGATAGCCTGATCGATGAAGCGGAAGGATCGATTAAGAAGATGAAATTTATGAATCGCGATGATGTTTCGGCAATCTTGACGGAACTCCCCATTGACGGTGTGAAACTGGACGCCTGGTGGGACAGACAAAAGCACGATCTGGTCGAATCGCTGGAGCGCCAAGTCCGTAAGGGACTCTACCAGGGAGAAACGACGACGCAATTGAGTAAAAGAATCCTGGACTCGATGGAAGTCGAGAAGCGCGTCGCGGAGACGCTGACTCGAACCGCCGTTACCCACGTTAAGGCAACCGTCGATAAGGAGACCTTCGAGCAGAATCCAGACATAACGGAATGGTATGTCTACGAGGCCAAACTCGATAATCGCACGACGCCGATCTGCCGGACGCTGGACGGCAAGAAATTCCGATACGACGATCCAACTGCGCCAAAGCCGCCGCAACACTTCAATTGCCGCTCGCGCATCCGCCCCGTGATTAAGTGGGAAGAATTGGGTATCGAACCGCCGGATATCCGGCGCAAGAGCGTAGGCGCAAAGAACGAGGACGGCGTCCGCAAGCGTGAAACCGTTAGCGAGGACATCGACTATGAGGCATGGCTTAAGCGGCAGCCATCGGTGTTCCAGAATGAAGTCTTGGGTCAACAACGCGCCGAGTGGTTTAGGGCGGGTAAGGTTGGACTCGCTGATATGCTCCGCTCCGACGGGCGTCTTTTGACGCTTGATGGATTGAGAGCGCAACTGGGATTATTATCGAACTCTGTTGCCTTGCAATTTGATAGAGCGGAAGATCTTTTGGCGGCGGAAATTTCCGCAAAAAACGCCGCCGAAAATGCAACGCGAAGAATGAATGAAGCGTTACAATATGAGAGTTTCTCTACTGGAAACAGGGCTTTTGCGGGAAAACTCAAGGAAGGATACAATTGGGCGACAAAATCGACAAAAAGATGGAAGAGATCGTTATCGAAAGAAGAAAAAGATGCCCTTATCGAATATAAAGCAGGATCAGAGAAGATAAATGAATATCTGCGAAAAAATAAGCGGGTACTAAATAGTTTAAAAAACGATAAAAATCTTGCTAAAAAAGTTCAAGATTACATCAAGTCATTAAATGATGCGATCAAACGTTCTAAAGTTGAAAAGGATATTACGCTTTATCGCGGTCTCAATCCTGAATCGATGGGGATAAAGAAGAAATCTTATAAAGGATTGATCTATACTGATCCTGCATTTGCATCTTCTTCGTTAAGCAAGGTAACTGCGGAAACTTATGGCCAGAATTTTACGATGGAAATCAGAGTCAATAAGGGAGAAAGCGGAGCGTGGATGGAACATCAATTAAAAAAGGAGCAAGTTTTTTCGCACGATTATGAATTTTTATTGCCGAAAGGGTCTAAATTTCGTATAATTGACGATATCGTCGATAAAAGGTCAGGAGCAAGAAAATGGATCGTAGAACTCCTATAATGCGGAATAGAATTCCAGATAGAATTCCAGATAGAATTCCAGAAGACCGGGAAAATCGTTTTGTTGTCAAAATCAGCGATTTGATTTTCGATGGCGAGCCATCGGACGAGGAACCTCGTGTTGTACTAAATATCGATCCTGATCCGAGTGATATCGAAGCATGGAAAGATAAATATAATATCAAATAAAAACAGGGATGCTCACAGATAGTCCCGCTTTTCGCCCGCATCGCTCCGCCAAGCCATGCGGGCTTTTTATTGTTGAGTTACACTATTTTTTTCAACAGGAGTGTTAAGCTGGCCAGCTTAACACTTTTTTTTGAAAATTTTTTCGTAGAATTAACCCATTGATTTCAAGTGGCTTAGCGTAGGAAGAATTATCGCGGGCCGCTTTTCTATTCTCTCTCCAAAAATCACTGCCTCAAATTCGTCTATTATTCTCCGCGAAAATCAAACGTCATTACACGGGAAAAAATTAGGAGAAGAGACGATGCCGGAAGAGCCGAACCAGAACCAACAAAAACCCTTTAACCTACAAGAAGCGCTGAGCGATCCCACAGCCAAAACAGCCATGAACTCATGGCTAATCAGCGAGACCAAAACGCTGCGCGCCGAACTAGAGCGGCTTAAGCAATTCCAACAGCGCTATGCCGTGGGCCAGGACGAGAATACGGGCGAAACCGTATTCCTCGATCCTGACGAGGCGCGGCAAGTGCTGGAACAGCGTAAGCAATTCATCGGGAAATCCGGCGGGAATGAGAAAAAGGGAAATGCGGCGCTTGATAGCGAAGAGTTGCAAAAAGCGCTTAAAGCGCAGGAAGAGGAATTCAACAAAAAATATACAGCGCAATTCGATCCGTTGAAAAAGCAGTTGGAAGCGGAGCGTGGAATTATCCGCCAACTGCTGGTGGACAATCAACTGAAGACGGTCATGGCCGGGCGTGTTAAGAAGGAACTGCTCAAAGGAGCGGAATCGATCCTGCGTCCTCACTTCGCCGTCATCGAGGAAGGCGACAATCGCATCGCCGTGGTTCTGGGCGAGGATGGCAAGTCGCGATACGGCGCGCATGGACGGATGACCATCGAGGAATTTTTTAACGAATGGGCGCAGACGGATGAAGGCAAGGCCTACATCCTAGCCCCTGAGAATGGGGGCGGGGGCGACGGACAGTCCAATCGAGGAGGCTCCAATGGGGGAGCCTACATAGTCAACAACCGAACGATCACTACCAAAAGCAATCTAAAGACAACGAAGGATCGATCTGCCTTCGTGCATCAATTCGGGGCGGATGCCTATCACAATCTGCCGGCATAATAAGAGAATCAGGAGAATACGATCATGGCCATTGGAAAAGCTTCGGATTTTAAAATCAAGGACGAGGAATTCTTTGCAGGAATGAACGAAACGGTGTCGCAATTCGCCGATGTCTTCAACGCCCGCTCCAATAACTGCATTCGACTCATTCCCAAGTTAATCAAAGGCGATTACGAGAAGGAAGCCTTCATCAAGTCCGTCTCCGGCCTCATCGCCCGACGTGATACGACTACCGTATCCAGCCTCACCGATACCAAATTGACGCATGACGAAATCGTGGGGGTGAAGTTAAATCGGACTATTGGCCCTGTCGGCCAAACGTTGGACGCCTTCAAAAAACTGGGTCTGGACGAATCGGAGTTTTCCATGGCCTTGGGCGAGCAGATCGGCGAGGCCGTGGCGTTGAATATGGTCAATACAGGGCTATATGGTTGTATCGGGGCGTTGAAAAAGACCACCAGCGGCGCGAATCAGACCTCCTATCAGCCCTACAATAAGACTGTTGGCTCCGCGCGAACCACGACTCCAGCCAATCTGACGCAAGCGCTTTTTCTGATGGGCGACGCCCAGAACAAAGTCCTTGCTTGGGTCATGCACTCGACGACGGCTAAAGACTTAGGCTTGCAGGCGATTACCGACAAGGTGGACTCACTCTACGGCATTTACGTCATCCAGGGCGATTTTGCTCGTACTCTGGGTCGTCCCATCATTATTACCGACTCCCCGGCGCTGGTGACGGCGGGCGTCGGCTCCTCGCTGGAGAGCTACGACGGCTATCACATCCTGGGATTGACGGAAGACGCCATCGTAGTCGCGCAATCTGAAGAGCAAACGATCGTATCGCAAACGATCACTGGTTTGGCGAATTTGGTTCTTCGTCTCCAGGGAGAATATGCGTTCAACTTGCGTATCAAGGGATTCGCCTATGGAACCGGCGGCGTTAATCCCACCGACGCCACCCTCGCGGCTGCCGCCAACTGGTCGATTGTCGCTTCCAGCAAGAAGGGCTGCGCCGGCGTTCATCTGTACGTGCGAGCGGCCTAAACCATAAGGCGAAAGGGGCGGGATATATGTACGTTCACATCGTAACGACGGATATGGGATGGGGCGGCGCCCTAATGGATGGGATCGGCAAGGCGTTGGCTGAGAATGGCCATTCCATCGGCTGGCGGGCGCATGGTCCCTATACCCATGTGGAGGAGAAATGCGATGCCATTATCACTATTGGCATGGCGCCGGTGACGATGGGGCTGATCGAAGACTGCAAGCGGAAGAACGTGCAACTCTTTCTCATCACCGACGGCTTTCTCAAGCGGCATGGCGACCGGTTGACGGAGCGCTATTGGGCTGTGGGCCGCAATAGTTTTCATGCTTATGGGCGTCCGGTGGATTTCCTGGTTCCCGGCGACCGCTGGGAACGGCTGGGAGTGGAGATGCAGCCTTGGCGCAACGAAGGCAAGTACATCCTGGTCGCCCATCAGTATACCTCCGTGCCTCTGTACAACATCGACAAGCGGCCCTATTTCGAACGGGCTTACGAAGAGATTCGGAAATACACGGACCGGCCATTCAAAATCCGCAAACATCCCCTGGACAAGGGACGCACGGCGACGCCGGAAGGCTTCGCCGAGTCGTTCTCGGTGGGAGAACAGGCGGAATCCTTCGAGGAGGCGCTGCGGGACGCCTGGTGCGTACTCACCTACGACAGCAACGCGGCGCTGGAAGCGATTCTGCGCGGCGTCCCCGCCTTCACGCTGGGCAAGTGCCTGGCCGATCCCGCCGCCAATAAGGATTTGAGCCGCATCGAGAATCCGCTGCGTCCAGACCGCCAGCAGTGGGCGCATTGGATCGCTTACGCCCAATGGAGCGGGGCGGAACTGCGCGATTACGCCGCCTGGCGCGTCCTCTTGGATAATGAATACCAGCGGGTAGACGAACCCGCCCATGAAAACGATCTTCGTCGTTCTGCTTCTCCTCCCGGCGCAATGGATGGACAGGCGCTTCCCGCGGCTCCTGTCCATCCCCAAGCCGACACGGCAAAATCGAATAAAAAAACGGCGAATAAATCCCCGCGACCGGCTAAAACAGCCGCCGCGTAATGAGGCTAAATCATGGCGACTACTCCTCCGAATGGCAATCTGAGCAATATTGGCAATAGCGCCATCTATATGACCGTGGACGGCGAATTTGTGGGGTTATGTCTGCCGACAACAGAGTTTGAGGCGGGAATCGAAACATCCCCTGTGCAATTCGGAAGCGATACGGCTCCGCGCGGGGAGAAGGTCAACAAGCAGTCGATCACGCTCAACTTCACCTTGGCCGAAGTCACCAACGCCAATTTCAAGCGCTATCTGGGCAACTTCGCCGAGATCGACGGCTCCAACCTTTACTACGGCGACAAGAAGGGACAGTTCCTGCCGCTGGTGGAAGTGAAACTCTATCCGCTGCATCCAGACGGCCATCCTTGGGCGGGACAAGTCTTCACGCTGCATCAATGCACGATCAAGCCCAACGGCTCTTTCACGTGGGATCCCACCGACGACAATTACGAGGGCTTTCCTATCACGATTACAGTGATGAAGGACTCTACGCAGACAGCGGGCCGGGAGTTCTTCTCCGTGGCTCCCGCCGATGCGGTTGCGCCTACCGTCTCCAGCACCACGCCAACCAACGGCGCAACCAGCGTAGCCATTGACGCCGACATCGTCATCAACTTCAGCAAGGCGATGGGAGACGGAACCATCGGCGACGCCTCCATTCTAATTACTACGACGGGAAAGACGGGAACGGCGTTCAACGAGCATGTCGATCCGACAAGTTATACGCTGAATACGGCGCGGACACAGCTAACCATCGCGCATGGGGATTTGACGGCGGGAACGGAATATCAGGTCATCCTGGGTACCAATCTCTGCTCCGCCGGCGGCGTGGGCTTGGCCGCTCCTTATGTCTTCACCTTTACCACGGCGGCATAAAACCATGTTGGGAGAGGAAATGATTGGATCATGGCTTTCGTCTATACATTGGGACATTGGGAGCAGAACTCCTTCGTCGGCCTGACCGAAGCCGACGCTTTCTTTGCCGATCATATCGACGCGGCCTTGTGGGCCGGCTATACCAACGAGGTCAAGCAGCGGGCGCTGATTCTTGCTTCGCGCATTCTCAATACCGTTTTTCTCTTCGCCAACGGCAATCCTTATTTCTCTTCTGGGCCTTACGCCCAGGCGCTTGCGCTGCCCCTGGACGACCACGACGCCGTCAGCGGAACCGCGACCGGCGGAACTGCCGGAACGCTTATTTGTTCCTCCTTGGCGAACCCGGAAGCCTACCGCAACGATATTTTTAACTATGGCTCCATCCGCATCACGGAAGGAGCCAACATCTACGAGCATAAGCCGATCACGGATTTCGACGCTTCAACGGGGACGTTAACTGTGGGCGAAGATTTTTCCTCCGCTATCGACGCCACTAGCGGCTTCCTGATCCTCTATCCCCTTCCGCGCTACAAACGCGAAGCGGTCTGCGAGTTCGCGCTGATCGTCGCCCGCACCGGAGGCAAGTTCGACGCGGCGCTCAACGCCAACGCCCTGGAGCCGGGCGGATCCACCCCTTCCAACGTCTTACCGGGACGGGTGCTGACCATCCTGGAGAATCATCGCAAGGGGACGCGAAAGGTGGTGCGCTGATGCGAATGTCGGAGACGCGCATCGCTTCCTATCCCACGCTTGTGGCGCTAACGCCCGCCACGGGGCAGAGCGACTTTCCGAAACCGGTTTACGGAACCGCCGTCTCCTGTTTCTGCCGGGTGGAAGGTTCCCAGCGTTTGAATCTGCGGGGGGAGGACGCCTTGCAGCGCACAGATTCGCGAACCTTTTACTTCCAACCGGGCTGGACGTTAGGAAGCATCCTCACCGCCGCCATGACTAGCGCCTCTCTAGCCGTGGGATCGTTGATTGCCTATGACGGGGCGAATTACAAGGTGGAGGGCGTCGAGCCGCGCCGGGACGAGTGCACGGACGAGGCGATCGAGGTAATAGCCTACGCCTCCTATGCGGGAAAGGCGGAATGATGGCTTCGAAAGTGGTCATAGAAAATAAATTGAAAGTGAAATCGTTATCCCGGAATTACCGGGCGGCGATTCTAACGATGCTGAGCCGCATCGCCGATCATTTGCAGGGGGAGGCGGCTCATATCCTGGAGAGTCACAGCCATGCAAACGGGACGGGGCATATCTACAAAGGGAATTTGTTCGACGATCTGCGCAGCGAGCGCTTCGCCAACGGCAATGAGGATAAAGATCAAATGGGCGTAGCCTGCTTCGTGGGCGGTGCAAGCAAAGATTACGGGGAAGTCATCCACAACCAGCGGAAAGTCCCGGCCAAGGCGCCGCCTTACGCCGCTCTCTCCGAGTGGGTCGCCTACAAGTTGGGCATACCCAAGGACGATCCTGAGCATTTCATCGTCGTGCGCACGATTCAGCGCAACATCGCCCGGCGGGGGCTGAAGAGCATAGGACGCGACGGCCTGCAATTCTTCTGGGGGCCGCTCTTCGAGAATCATAAGAAATATCTGGAATGGATCGGCAAGGCTTGCCGGAAAGTGAGAGCATAATGGCCAACGTTTTCCCGCAATCCAAAACAGCGAAGGTCGAGCATCCGCCGCTTAGCGAAGCGCTCTACCAGGAATTTTCCATCGTCTATAAGCAATTCCTGCTCGCCTGGCGTTGTTTCGGCGAAGAAGTTTCGCTCGGCCTGGAAACCGGCAGGATGCGGGCGTTCGCGGTGGAAGGCGAGGAATGCTTTTCCGACGTGAAGTCGGCCTATAAACATGCCACAACGGCCTGGCGACGCTACCAGGATCGGAAATTGATCGAGTTGCAACAGGAAGCCGAAGCGCAGAATACGAATGGCCGGGAGAATCCGAGTGACCGCGAGGATTGAAAGCGACGTTGCCGATTATATCGCCGCTCATGTCTTCGGCTTGAGCCGGTGGAACGAGACAGAGCAGACGGGCAACGTCCGCGCGGGCGCGCGCAACGCCCACTGCACCGGCTTGCAAGTCGCCGTGCGGCGGACGGGCGGAGCGGGCAAATCGCCCATTACCGGTATGCGGAAGGCGAATGTGGAGATCGCCGTCTACGGCGATGGCGAGGCAGCGCTGGATATGGCGGAAGAAATCTTCGCCCTCTTTGAGCGGCCTATCGGTTTTGTTGGCGCAACCACGCGGATCGCCAACGTCATGACTACGGAGGATCAACCGCGCGATATGTCACTCATTGAAGGCGACGTGTCGCGTTATGACATCCCGCTGCGGGCGCAATATTCCGTGATTCCTGAGACAGAAGAGGATGAACCATCGGAGACAAGGGCGACTGATCGGGGAATACCTCACGACCTGCGGCCTTCGCCTTCCGAAGACATCAAAACCGGCATCCGCAAACGGACGCAACGAACTACGAGAGGAACAAGAATGTGAAAACCATCCAGTTAACCAACGGGAAGACCTGCGAGATCAAGCGTCTAGGGGCGCTCTCGCAGGCGCGAGCGCTGGGGATTATCTCCGAATTAATTGGCGACGAGCGCGTTCAGCGCGGCTATGCCGAAATCGAACAGCGGGGCGCGGCTCTTGTTTCTCAAGAATCCATGCAATTGTTGGGCGGCGTATTGCAAAGCCTCTTGATTGATCATATCGGCGCCGTCACCGAATTGATCTTATTGGCCTCTTCGTTGGAAAATAAAGACCTGGAGGTGGACGGCGATGACGCCATTGGACTCCAAGATATCGCCGCCATCCTGACGGCGGCCTGGGAAGAGAACGGCATGAGCCGAATGATGGAGAAATTGGGAAACGCGCCAAAGCCGCCCGCGATGGGCGGCGCCGACCGCAAAGCCGAAAAGAAAGCGCCCCGTCGTTAGAAACGATTCTATTGGACGCGCTTGGTTCGGCCTACGGATGGGGAACAGCGGACATTGAGGCGATATCGCTGACGCAAGCCGCCGATCTGTTAGACGCCATCGAACGCCGGGAGGCGGCGGAAGGACTTAAACAAATCGGGATTATGGCGTCGGCCATCGGTTTATGCTTTTCCGGCAAGAAGACGGAGCCGCCGCTGGTAGGAGAGTTGAAGCGAATCGCCGAAGGGCGCGGAGCGCGCGGCGGCAATCTCATAGACCTCGACGCCTTCCGGGAAACGAAGGCGGAAGCGGAGCGGCAATATCCTCAACTATTCCACAATAAGAAAATCGCAAGGCAAAAGGAAACGTAATCATGGGAACGACGATCGATGGCGGAACGATACTGGCGCGGTTGCTGTTAGAGGATAAGGAGTTCAAGGCGGGCTTGAATCGCATAACGAGCGCGGTGACGGCGGCCTTGCCGAAGATCAAAGCGGCGGTCTCCAAAATCGGGGAGACGATTTCCGGCGTAGGGGCGCGTATGGCCGAAATGGGAGAAAAACTTACCTTCATCGGCGGCGCCGTTTTCGCCCCGATGGTTCTATCGATGAAATCGTTTGCCGACAAGAACGCCGAAGCGCGGGCCAAAGTGCAGGAATTGTCGGCGGCCATCGCCGCCATGCCGCAAGGGATGACCGTCGAAAAGGCGCAAGCGCAGCAGCAATTGCAGTATTACATGATGGTTATACAAAAAACCCAGTCGGCGGCGAATTCGCAAAATCAATTAATTAATGCCTTTAAAACATTGAACAACGTCATCGCCCAGCTTCTCTGGCAAACTCTCGGTCCGTTTGTTCCGCAAATCGTCGCGGGAATCCAGGCGTTTATAGCCTGGATTAAAGCCCATAAGGAATTAGCTGCAAGCATCGTCAAGGTGGTGGCCGCCGTGGGACTGATTGCCATTGTCGTCGGTCCGCTTTTGGCTGTAGGGGGAAAATTCATGGTAATCCTGGGCGGCATGATCGGGCTTATCGCAGCGCTGATCAATCCGGTTACTTTGGCGATAGCCGCCTTTTCTTTATTTTTGTATTTATTCCGGGATCAAATTTATCCGGAACTTGAAAAGCACATAGAAAAGATTAAGGAGATTTGGAAAGAATGGATAGATGGCAAGAAATCGATAGCCGATTCCCTGACGGAAGCGGCAAGGCAAATATGGAATTTCTTGAAGAATATTTTGGCGGCCATTCTTGACGAGGGGGCCGCTCTGATTCTAAAAAAAATATCCGATTTTACCGGGGCCACCGAAATGGAAATCCTATTTAGGTTGGCGAATTTATCCGTGGAATGGGATTCCTTTCTTGAGGAAATTCTCGCCAGTTGGAAAGAATTTATCAAAAACCTGATTCCGGGGTACAAAACGCTGGAAAGCATCATGAATTATGTTTCCGGATTGGGAAGCGGCGGGACGGCGGTTTCCGGCCCCGGATTTTGGGATAACCTTTCGGCCAATCTGGCTCCGACGATGGGATCCAGCGCATTCACGCAAAATAATAGTTTTCCGTCGGCGGGCATCGCCACGACGGATTTGGTGAAGGCCATTTCCGAAGCCGTAAAAAGCGTGACGCAGAAAGAACTCGAAAAGATCGCAGAGGGGTTGAAATGACCCTCTACGCCGATTCCGCCTACCGTCCGCGCCTGGTCTACGGCGCTGCGACGTTCCTCTTCGACGACGGAGAGACGCGCATCGCCATTTTCGATCTCTCCCGCGAGCGGACGAAGCGGACGCAGGCCTACGCCATTCCCGGCGTCCCCGGCCAGGTCATCGTGGGCAAGCCGCTCACGGACGGCATGCAAATCTCCTTCTCCGTGGAGATTGCCGCCGCCGATTTAGCAACTTACGTCGCCCGGCGCGAGGCGCTGAAGACGGCGCTCGACGGCGGCGCCGACGGCAAACTGGATTTCTACCTGCGCTACCAGGACGCTTCGAACTATTACGCCTTCAAGAACTGCGTTCTCTTCTCCTCCACGCTGCCGGACGGGCCGCATGATCCGCTGACTGACGATATCGTTCCTCTGATGCAGGGATCGATAACGCTGATAAGCGAAGACGCGGAGCCAATCATCGTGGAGGATGGTGAAACGCAAAGCGCCGATGCGGACGAACTCTTAATCGATCAGGTCTACGAAGGCTCGCTGGCGCTGTACGCCTCCCAGGAAGCCGTGGTGCAGAATACGCTGGGCGAGGTAAAGGCGCGCTTTGCGGCAATCGTTCCCGCCATCGACATCGTCGGCGTTCTATCCGCGGACGGAACGCCCTTCGCGGGGACGGGCGGCGTTTCCGATCCCGATGCGCAGGCCGTCCATGCGCAATCGTTCCAGATCGAGGGGGGAATCACGATTCAGAATTCTTTGGGCGAAACCATGGCCATTCTTTCCGAAGAAGCAGGCGGCTTTAGCCTCAAAGGAGTGGTTTCTCAGACGCTATGAAGATAGAAATTTCAATCATTTCTTTTATCGATCAGATGGATGACATCAACGCAATCGTATCAAATTATTTGCCTGTAGATGATAGTTCTTGGGAACATTATGGTTCCGAGAATGAGAGGATTCTTAATAAAATTTTCGGACCCAAAACCGCCTTAGAATTTATTGAAGATTTGTTATCCTCAGATTCATACTCTCATTTCGAGGTTCGGCGATATGAAAGTTAGGATGGTCTCGCAAACGCTATGAGCATCCTCATCCAGCGCTATCAAGGCGGCTTGACGGTGCGCCTGGCGGCGGGCGAGACCTTCGAAATCCGCCGCCATACGGGGCGGATTCTGCTGCGCATCACGATGGGAAACGACGAAGCGTCGATTAAGGTGGAGACGATTCCCATCGCGACTCACGACGCCGGTTACGACGGCCTGGGCAACACCGGCTGGCATACGGAGCCGACGACGGAACAGCGGGCGACTGATCGGGGAATACCTCACGACCTGCGGCCTTCGCCTTCCGAAGACATCAAAACCGGCGTCCGCAAACGGACGCAACGAACTACGAGAGGAAAACGAACATGAATCGAACTGGCAAGCATCTCTTACTCGTCGGCCTGATCCTGGCCTATTCGCTGGGCGTCTGCGCCGATCCCGTCCCCCAAGTGAAGAATATTCATCCTCTGCCCGCCGAAAGCGTCGTCGGACAGCCGATAACGGCGGTAATTCCTTTAAGCGGGACGGGATACATAACCGTACTGCATAATTGGATCGTTTTTGATGTTACTGGGACCATGATTGATGATTTTGCGTCCAGTCAATATTTATCCGCAGCGACTGAAGGTTGGAGCGACTTATATTTTCAGCGGATTGTCTACACTCCTACGAGCATCGGATCGATTGTTTTGTCGGTAACCGATCCATCAATTGATGAATGGGCGACATGGACGGCGCGCGTCGTCGCTCCGGGCAAAATCCTCCAATCGACCATGTATTATTTGACCTCCTCGATCTCGCGGGACGACTCCTGGACCGTCTCCAGCCCTATCGTCCGTTCCTGCTCCGCTTATTACGACTCGGCGTTGGAAGAGGTTTACGTCAACGACCAGGACGAGATCGTCGATTACCACGTCTCCGTCTACGACTACTCCACGGCCATCGAGAATTTTGTCCAGAAGCGTTGGGATTATTGGGGACTGACGCAATCTGAGGTTACGGCCATTCTGCAACGCGCCGTCCCCGATGGGGATGAGACGCGCTACCACGTACAGGAGTGAAGACCGTTGGCTTACACCCGTTATTTCGCCATCCGCTCGGGCGCCGCGCCCTACTCCCTGCGTTCGCTGGGACCCGCCAACAACGGGGCGGCCTCCCTTTCCTGCGTCCTGCTGGGGCGCGAGGCGGGCGGCTTGTGCGACTCCGCCGAGGCGGAGATTCCGGCGGCTTTTCCCGAGGACTGGGGCATTCGCGCCTGCGACTGGCTGATAGCCGGTTACAATTCCTCTAATCTCTGGTGGAGTGGGATAATCGACAAAGTGGATTTAACCGGCCCTGGCGGCGGAACTGTCCGAGTAAGCGCTAAGGGTATAGAGCACGAACTCAAGAGCATCTATCCCGTCGTCGATTTTGGCAAGGACTATGACGAAACAACCGCTGAGGGCGATCCCTACGCCACCTATCAAAACCCCACGCTTAAAGCGATAGCGCGGACAACGTCAACCCCATCGATAATCAAGACACTGTGGACTGATTACATTGTCGGCAAGGTGCGCGGCGTCGCTGTAGGCTCTTCCTGCGACATCGACTCCGCCGACACTGGAACCGATGCCGCCTACCTTGTCTATGACGGCTCCGTGTCCCTCTATGAGATTCTCAACTCTCTGGCGGAACGGACGGGCATGTCCTGGGGCTTTTATCCCTCCAGCGTCATGAATGTTCATACCTTCTTCTTCAAGCGTCCTTCCGGCGTCTTCGATCCCAATCTTCACAAGTTTTATTACGGCGTCAATTGCGTGGAACTGGCCGCCGAAACCAACCAAAACCAGGTGGTCAACAGCCTGACGCTGACCGGCGGCGCCGTTCCCGAAATCGGACAGACTTTTTCGCGGCTGATGGTCGATCCCCAATCGCAGGAGCAATACGGAGCGCGGCACGTAACGAAACGGATTCCCGGCGTGCGCCGCACCATCGACGCCCAGGTTCATGCGGCGGCCGTCTTCGACCGCCGCCGTGATCCCTATCCGGCGCTGCGCTGCAAGTGCCTGGCCGTGGGGACGACGGCGACGGACGGCAAGCGCTCCGTGCAAATCCTCGACGATTATTCTCTCATCTATCCCGGACAAACGCCGATCCGGATCGCCGACGAGTATGGCGCGGGCTACAACCTCGACGCCTCGCAGCGGCTGACGAATCAAATATCCGTCTTCTTCGGCGAGACGGCCATAGAGATGGAATTCACGCTCGGCGAGGCCAAGCCGCGGACGCTGGACCTGTGGAAGGACGCTCTCCTGCGCAACGTCGGAACCCGCCCGCGCCAGGGCTGGGAATATACTGCGCCCGCGGCCAAGACCTGGGACCCGGGCGTTCGCACGCCGAACTGCCGTATGGACATCTGCTCCCATATCGGCGTCGTGGAAGCGGACAACGGCGATGGCACCGGAACCGTGCGCATCGCGCAAGACGCCGAGGGGGGCAGCGACGCCGACCCCTATCGAGAACTCTATACGAATATCCCCCTTCCATCCGGCATCGAGGTCGGCGATTCCGTCGGGATCAATAAATACTACGAAGACGGCGAGTTGAAGGACGTGGGGACGGAGGCGCTGAGCGCCACGGCGACGGGGGCAGTTCCGGTAAGCGAAGACGACGTCATCAAGATCGTTAATTATCATATGAACGCTACGGGCCGCATTGCCCTCAGCAACCTTACGAAAATCCGCGACCTGGGCGATGCGGTTCTCTCCGGGCTGGACGACGCGCTGCTGGAACATGCGGAAGGCGACGGCATTCCTCAAGGCCGTTTGGGACAGATCGTCCGCCTGCCCGCCGAGAATCTTCCCGCTCTCTGCTCCTCCATTCGCGCGATTCGATCGGAGACCTTCGACGCCGCCTTGTCCGAAATCCGGGCGGCGTTCCCCACCGGCGCGCCGGACGAGGCGAAACTCTTCGACCGCGTGTTGAAACTGTCGAACGATGGAAAAGTGGGCCTGGCCGCCGTGGTGAAGGTGGTCATCGCCGAGATCGTACGGAATTTGTATCTGCAAAACGCCTCGGATTACGAACGCGGTGAAGTGGTGGCCGCGCCCAACGCGGTTACGAAAGCCAATCCCTCCTAATGAAAGGACGATTCAATGGACATTCCCAATTTCGACCGGACGAAAACCGAAATGCCGGCCTTTCCCGACAAGGGAACGCCGGAAATTTCCTTCAAGGATTTGACGGAAAATAAAACCGATCTGTTGAAAGCGGTTCTGCCGCCTCTTCTGCCGCTGTTTCCCAAATGGCTGCATCGCGTCGTGCTGGCGGCCTCGGACAATTCGGAGGACGAACGAAACGTTTCCGATTGCTCGATCGATACGGAGTACCGCCAAGCCTACATCCGCCTCTATCCCTCTTTCTGGGAGATGACGGAAATTCGCATGGCTCAAGCCTTGATCCACGAAGTGCTGCACATCGCCGTGGAGCCGATCGCCGAAGTGGCGAAGGAATTCATCGAATCCGCCTATCCCGACAAGGGGCCGTTCCGCGATTTCTCGGATAAGGTGTTCGTCCGGTCGGTGGAGGGAACCGTCGAGGACCTGGCGCGCTCCATCTGGGAAATACTGGCGGCGAATTCTCCGGAAAAGGAGGACGTTCTAGCCCATGCCGGGGTATAACTACTTCTCGGAAGGCGTTCTCGCGAAGACGGATTGGAACAATCTGGCGCTGGCCGTCCAATTGAACCTCAACTACCTGGAGGGCTTTGCCCATATCTATCCCTTGACGGAGATCGTCGGCAACTTGGAGGTTGTCCCGCCGCCCGTCTGGTCTTATCGCCGCATCCATAACGGCGTCCTCCAGCAAGAGACGCTGATGCAACGCATCGACCGCGTGCGCGCCGCCATCGGCTTCGCTCCCTTCGAATGGCCGTCCGGCTTCGACCTGGAATCCTCCGCGCGGATGCTGAGCGCGGCGGACTTGCAGACGCTGGCCCGCGCCGTGGGCTGCCCCTACGAGGCGAGTCAAACGCAATATCCGAGTATGGCAATGTGCGAACCGGCCTACGCCGCAACGAATGAAACGCGGACGGGATACGAATCAACTGTTGCTATTGTCTGGAGAACTAGTGGGAGCGGGATTGATTATTACACAATTTCGCGGGGCGCAAGCATGAGATCGTCAATTCATCGAACCAGCTTAAACGCTGATGCAAATCGAGCGCTTGTAAAATATATAGATTATGAACCATTCCCTGGAATGCCTCTAAAGAAATGGCGCGGCTCTTCACCTATTGAAAAAATTCAATCTTTCGCCCATGCGATTGTCGAATGCCTAGCCTGGCCGGTTACGGCGCATACGGTAGCCAAATGGTATGATTGCGGCGTAGCGGAGGCTTTCTTTGCTGCTGGGCTTCCCGATCCTTCCAAAGCATCCGGGGCGTTAACGTGTCTGGGTGAAACAATGGATATCGGAAAAGACATAAAACTATTTAATGGGACGCTCTATTTTAATGATTTGAATCATTCAGAGGGCGTAATTTGCTTTTTGCCAGCCAAATACCCAAAAAGCCAAGAATATAGCGATCCGAATGATTGGCAATTTTTTACAGAACCTGATTCTCCTGGAATCATTGGGGCGCAATTCGTTCCATTTAATTTCACGCAGGATGCTCATATAACAGCAACCGAAAACCAACCGCAAATAGCTATCCTATCTAGTCCAATCGTGAAACAAGCAAAGCATTGGGAAATCATAGTTGATTTCTGGTCACACCGTTTTCTAGTCGATACGACGGAAAAGATTCCCACGAATTATAAGGTCAGCGCCAAGATGGAAGGCAACGCCGCCATCCCAACGCTATTTAGAGCGCAAATCGCCGATGATGTTGGTAACATTGCAACAGCGGGAACCTTCGCTGAAGGAGCAGGAGCGGTGATGGATTATGTCGGAGAAACGTCGTTCAATGTGGGATGCTCCATAGATCCATCTTGGAGTGCTTTTCCTGACATCGCCGACGTGGATATCAACGATATTGAATCCTATCGGCAATTTATTTCGCAGCATACGACGGAGCAAAGAAACAATGGCTCTGTTATGAAGAGGAAGGTATGTTACGCGGAAGTGGATTTCACCATACCCGTCGTCTGGCTAGCTTCGCAGCGCTGATCCTCTCCATCTCGCTTGCGGCGAACGCCCAGCAGAACGATTGGACGCAGCGCATACGAGCGCGGGCGGGCCTCACCTCCAACGGCGACATCGACGCCACCGGGCAGACGATCCGGGGCAACGGCCTGCTGCAAGCGCTGGAGGTGCGCCAGGCCACCGACGGTAATCCGGTGACCATCGGCCAGCCGGGGCTGGGACAAATCCAAATCTACATCACCCGCGTGGGCGAGGCTTATGAGGCGGAGATTCGTTCGACGACGAACATCCCTCTGCGCCTCAACGGCGGGAGCGATCAAGTCAAATTGCTGGGGGGTGCAGCCATCACTGGCGGAACAACGAACGTTAATGGCTATTTTGAAGTAAATCAATCGCCTGTCAGGATTGTGGCGGCCACAGGAACGGATCAAGGATTGCAGATGTCGGCGTCTGCATCGAACGAGAAGGGACTGCGAGTTTATCTGGATACTGCGGCGAAGACGATCAACTTCGATAATACCCTTACCGGCGCCGCTGGATTTGCCTTCTCTCCCGCATTATCCAATCTGCCAGGGGCGAGCGGTGCATTTGCAGTTTACGCGAATAACATCACGATAGCTGCGACTAATACGACATACCTTCTTAATTATATCAACTCAACCATGTATTCGCTGGCCTGGGACCGGCTGTTGAATGAGGCGTCAACCACGACGATAGCGGATTACGTCTTGAACGTCTCCCAGTGGATCATGACTCATTTCGAGCATATCACGAATTCGACGGGAACCACGATCCCGGATTATATCGATAATCGCATTGCTTCCTATTTGGCTTCGGCTACCGCGCTCGTCCTGCCGGGAACGCTGACGGTAGGGGCGTTGCAGGGGACGAAGATCGTAGGGGATTCGATTCATGCGACGGGCGGCCTATTCGCCAGCGGAACGGTGACCTTCGCTCCCGGAACTACCTTCATCAATCCCCCTACGCAGACGGTCGATCTGACGCTGGTCAATCTGCGTCTGGATATGCTGGAATTACTATCTTCCCAGAATTACGACGATATTCAGAACCTCGAAGCCGCTCCCTCAGATCAAGAGATATTGTTTGCAGTCACCGACACCGTTACGCCAGGAACGGATTATTACGAATATCAGTTTATCGATTGGGATGACCGCGATTCGACCTATTATGACCGCGCCTGGGGCTCCGGCTTCCCCATCGTGCGTGCGGGGGTGGGTTCGGAATATACGAACTACGTGACGAACTTGGAA
Source organism: Candidatus Omnitrophota bacterium (assembly GCA_040755155.1). NCBI lineage: Bacteria > Pseudomonadati > Candidatus Omnitrophota > Candidatus Omnitrophota bacterium. The sequence continues at coordinate 60,810 of JBFMBP010000039.1, forward strand.
GGCGCCGTCGTTGCCGCATCGGCTGATCGGCGCTCTACGCGGGGCTTCCGCATTTACCTCGCCGAGGGGGAGACGTTTTCTCATGCTTGGGAAATTCGCATCTTCGGGAAGTTGATTCCCTGCGGCGGTATGGACAAGCGCGATCTCTGGACGGATGGCGGCGGGATTATGAATACAGGCATGACGTTGATGACGAAACGCATCAGCGCCGTACTGCGGCGGCGCTAAGTTTTACGCAAGTAAGTGATATTTCAAGAAATATAACATATCGAAATGATGAGTGATGAATGATGAGTGATGAAAAAGACAAAGAACTTACATTAAAAGATCGGAAGGAATCAATGAAAACGAAATGGTTTTGGCGGTTAGGCGCGGCGCTGCTTTTGGCTGTAGCGATTTGGGTGGTTTATGTGGCGTTTACTTTAATCACTGCTTTGACGGGGGCGTTCGCCGCTGAGGCTTCCATCAAAGCGGAGACGATCGTCTGCATTCCCAAACGCCCCGTCGAGATCAAGGCGGCGACGCCGGAACTGAAGATCGAATGGCGGCGGTTGCGATTGGATAAGGCGATCAAGGCGAAAGCGAAGTTGCCTTGGATTCGCAGCGCTACGGAATTTGAAAAGATCAAACCAACGGGGCTAACAAAACAGGAAGAGGCGGCGCTCAAGCGCTGCAGGCGGTTGTCATTCGAGAGAAAAAGGCGGTGCAGAAATGAATAGCGATGGTGAAAAATTATTGCGACTGCTGGCATATGCAGCCAAGGATTATGAGAGGCGTCTTTGGATGCGCATCGCGCTGATAGTGGCGTTATTGATTTTGCTTACGGCGGCGCTGATATGGATCGCGGACGATGCGGATGCGAAAACTATCGAGATTCGCAATCCAATTACTCCCGTCAATCTGGTGGACGCCGGCGGCAAGTGGATTGCGTCGGCGTCGGCATATACTGCCGAGATTGTAGTTGAAGGAACTGCAACCATCGAGCAGAGCGGAGTCATTAGTCAGTTCTTCGACGAGTTGTTTTTCGGGCGCAACGAGGCTGGTGTGATTACCTGGAAATCGCTTGATTCTCCTAAGTCTGTTATACCGGAAGTTCGCAACGGCAACGAAATCTGGTGGACAGGGCGCTGGACAAGAATCGACTATTGCCTCAAATTTACTGAGGAGAAGATTGAGAAATTTATTTATCTGTCGGCTCCGGCAAGAGACATTTTGCCCTCTCCTACTTCAACAGAGTATTTCCCTGGCGCGTTGGAAGAGCATTTGATCTTTGGTCTAGGAAGCCGTTACATGCAAGACTTGGGCGGCGCGGTTCTACAGATGGATGGCGTCGAGATTGATATTGAATCGGATCAGGCAATTGGGAATGTCGTTCGCGTTGAGAAGGACGGCAAATTCCTATACAAGATTGATTCGCCGCAATTCGATGCAGCTTTGCCTCAACATTTGGGATATCAATGTTTTCTCGGAGATTATGATCGGCTGATTAATTGCTTTCCTTGGATGCAAGCTAAAAATGCTAGATGGTTCGATCCGACATATATACTTGAAGCGGCAACTTATCTTGTTGATGGATATCTCCATGATGCTTATAACTATTATCCTGGAGACAACACCTATGGCATCTCAGTAGGTTTTGATGGTGCCACCGATGAACAATGGGGGGTTTACGATATAGATTTACCCGCCTTAGCTGCGAACTATGGGATTTCAGCAACATCAGATGGCGTATCTTTAATTACTGCATTTAGTTTAAAGTTAATTGGGCATTCGTATTCTGCCGGAAGTCCAACCGATATTTATGTTAAATACGATCCAACTCCAGTTGCGGATACAACCACATTGACATGGGCGACGCGGGACACTGCTCCATTGCCAATATGCACATGGGCGGCGGCTGGCATAGGAGAAGGAGTAACGCAGACAATCAATGATGCGGCGTTTCTGCAAAAGGTCCAGGCATGTATTGTAGCAAACATGCACTTGCAAATATATTTTATCCCTAGTTGGAGTCCGAGTGCTTCAAAGCGAGCTGTTGTATATCCAGAGGAAGCTTCCGATGTACATAACAGACCTATCATCGAGATGACGATTTACGGAGTGCCCGCTGATTTGGTTTATCCAGGCGAGTTTTTTCATCTTGCATCGCCGAAAATCGGCGCGGCATCGTTAACAGTATCAGCAAGTTTGACAAAAACTCTATATCCTTTACCAGCAGAAATTGCATTAAGCGCTTCTGGGTGGATGGAGGATATTAGCAATGCAGTACAAATAGCGAATTATACGAATGCGGTGAGTTCCGCCGATGCTTACATCTCCGGCGCATCGCCTCTTTATTCCTGGTATATAATGCCCGTAACTTATTCAAACCTTCGCGTTATGGTGGTAAATAGTGCGGCTCCTATTATTTATTATGCTTCTAATTTGCTCGATGTTTGGACTCCCTATTCCGCTGTCCACAAGGGCAGCACGGCGCAAGTGCTGGCTTCCACCTATTCGCTGATGGGTGGGGGATGGATTAAATACTACGCATACGATGGCGATGATAAAGTGCAGTGCGGGACATCGGCTACAACATTGCACACAGAGCCGAATTACGGAATTGTTGACGTGATCTTACCTTCTGCCCAACAAGATAATTCGATCCATCTAGGCGTTGAAAATCATATGTTGGCATCCGTCAGCAGGACAATATTCGCGCTGGATTATAGCGGCGGAGGCGGAACATCTGATTTTTCGGCGGATCGATTGGTAATCAATGAACATATTGCAGCGGGGACGGCCGCGGTGCTTGCGGGTATCAGCGCTAATGAAGTTTTGATCGGCGATGTAAGTTCCTCGATCTACGATCTTGCCGCGTTAAACCGCGCCCAGGATCGATTTATCAAGTGGGTTCCCAGTTCCTTCTCCGGGCGGCGGGTGACCGGCGCCACCGCTGTACTGCTGGCCGTGGGCTATTCGGGCTTGAATTCCAGCGCCACTTTCGAGGCCGTCGTCAAGCGCGGCAACGAAGCCGGCCCCAGTTACGGCCCCGCCGTCTTCGCCTACAACGCCCAGGAGTATCCCGAAATGGGCGGCATCGATTACGCCACCGCCGCTGAGACCATCTTCGGCGTCAGCCGCGCCGTGCACTACCTGAGGGCGGCGATTACGCCCGCGATGGCCACCGGCCCCTATCAGATGATCGTCACCAATAAAGACCCGGACAACGACGACATCTATCCCTATCTTACCGCCGCCGTCAACTACGAGCCGGACGTTGATTTCGACCAGGCCTCCATCGAGGCCAAGGTCGATGAGGGCGTCAACAAAGTGCTGGATCAGCTGATGGGCATCGCCAATCAGAAATATCTCAAGGTCGCTTCCGCCGTTTCCAGCGCCTCGCGCAACAAGGACGTGCCCGGCGAGTATGGCAACGCCAACGATCTTTCCTTCCCCTACGGCGTCCCCGTCTTCGTCAAGGCGCTGGTGCAGGACGCTACGGACGCGGTTTGGCGGACGAATATTGTCGCCATCGATTACCACGAACTGCTGAACGAACCGGCAATCATCTATTCCGTCACCGAGTACTCCACGCTGGAGGACGCCGTTAACGGCTTTGGCTATGCCGGACAGGTGACGCTGATAGGCGAATGATTAATCTTGGATTTTGAATTTTTGATTTTTAATTATAAAGGAAGAAAAATAATGAAAATTCTGGATCGATTTACCTATTTCCTGTGCGGTTTTCTTGCTTGCGTTGTATTGATTCTAACGACAGGCGCGCAACGGATTACTGCCCCGGACGAGCGCGGCTCCATCGCCGATCCCGCATCGATGGGGATGAAAACCTATCTCGCCCTCGACGGCTCCAACGCCCATCTCTTGCAGGTGCTCAACGCTCCGCAGGCGAACGTGACTTTCGGCGATGCCTCTGTCACGAATCTGTCCTGCTCATCCAAGGCTTCGGCGCAGATATTTCAGGCCACGCCCGGCCTCAGCGATTTGGAGGAGATCGATCTGCTCTACGGTTCCGGTGCCAGCGACAACGAGGGCGCCATCTACCGCAAGGCGGGGAGCAATATCTCCTTTTCCGTCATCGAGGGCGGCGTCGATCATGGTCTGCTCTTCGATCCCGTCGAGTCGGCGACCGACGGGCTGCGGATCGTCTATCGAGATGAATCCGGCTCTGCTACGAACCGCAAGTTTTCCGGGATGCGCTTGAACTAAGATGATCTTGTTGCTGCCGTTCTTCCTTTTGATTTCGGCGGAAGCCGCCTTCGGCGATATCGGCGTCGTCGAATCGCATCTGACTCTCTACAGCGCGGCCAACGCCTATGCCATCGACGCCATCCCGCCGGATACGCTGGACGAATACCTCCAGCCCTTCGCGTTCAGCAGCGATCCCGAACCGGCGCGCTCCGGCTATCTCTCCGGCGGCGAGCCGCTTTATCCCGCGAATGGATATATCACCCTCTGCGCCGGTTGCACGCTGAAATTCGAACCGCTGGGCGGCTGGTTTCTCTCGCCCGGCGATCGTTATGTCGGTTTCGCCGCTCTCTATTACGATGACATCGACGATTTCGAACTGGAATACCCCCTGGTCTATCAGCGGTTCGTTATCACGTATGATGGCAATCCTCTCTATAGGAAAATTTTCATCAAGTTGAATTTCAAGGATTCGCTGTATGCGGCGGCCAAGCGGATTCGGCTGGCTTGGCGCGTCTCCGTGGGTTGGCCGGAGACGGTGACTTTCTTTTATCCCGGCATTCCTTCTTCCATTTCCTATACGCCTTATCTCAATTTCCAATTCGGGAATGCCCCTACGGCTACGCCGACGTTCTCGTTCTCGCCCACGCCGACGATTCCGCCGACGCCGATTCTGCCTTCGCCGACGAATACTTATACTCCCACGCCGAAAGCCTTTCCCACGCCCCGCAACCTGGCCTGGAAGGACTATCCCGGCGGCGCTTACCAAGTGAAACTGAAGCCGTTTCCCCCCTGGCCGGAAGCGATTTCCACGGATTATCAGGAGCAGTACTGGATCGAGGGCGGCTCCTATCCCCTGGATTATGGTTCCGAGGCCGTGCTGCGCTATCGGTGGCGATTCTACGCCGTCGATGGCGATGGAATCACGTTGGCGAGCAACACGCTCTATACGACCATTCCCGCGCTCAATCTGCCTTACAATTTCCCCGATCCCAACGACGTGGTCTGGCATTTATCCGAGTTGTTCAACGCCTGGCATCCCGAATGGCTCAACCGGAATTCGCGGCTGGAGGTCTATGTCGAGCCGAAGGCGGGATCGGGATACAAGGAGACGGGGCCGTTCATCTGGAGTATGACTTGGCCGACGTGGACGCCAACGCCTTCGGCCACGGCCACGCCCACCAGAACCTTCACGGCCACGCCGACGGCCACGCCCACGGCGACGAGCACTTTCACGCCGGTTCCCACGTCCGCGCCTAGTCCGACCCATACTTTCACGCCGACTTCGACGCCGACATTCACCGCCACGGCCACCTTTACGAACACCCCAACCTTCACGGCCACGCCGACGGCGACGAGCACCTTCACGCCGATCCCTACGAACACGCCGGTTCCGCCCTCGCCCACAGCGACGCCGCTTCCCCCCACGGCCACCCCGATTCCGAAATTGGATGCGCCGTTGGTTTATATTTCCGCCGCTCCCTTTTACCGCACGACGACGGAGAACCGTTTCCAATGGTACGCCGGCGCCAATCCTTCCGGCTGTTACCCCACGGTCAATTTCGACCGCCTGATCGTTTCCTACGCTCACTATCGCGGCGGGACCTGGTTGGAGACTTATGAAATTTCGCCCTATTTCACGGCGCCGCCCTGCACGAACGAAACGCATGAGTTGACGATCGTCAAGGGCGCGTTTCAGAACGGCGATCAAATCCGGCTCTATGGACGGGTATTTCCAAGTAATTACTCGCTCAATCAGGCCAGCGATTACGGGGACAGCGTTTACTACGGCATCGTCAACTTCCTGGAAGAGAACACGCCGACGCCGATTCCGCCCACGGCGACGCCGCTTCCGACAGCCACAAATACGCCGCTTCTCCCTTCGCCCACCAATACTCCCAAGCCGGGGAATCCGGAAGCAACCAACACCCCCACGGCCACCTTTATGGCGACGCCTACGGCCACCTTCACTCCGCTTCTTCCTACGGCCACAAACACAATTCCGCCATCGCCTACGCCGCCGCCGACGGACACGCCGATTCCCACGGCCACGTTCACCGCGACTCCCAAGCCCGGCGGTCCGGAGCCGACAGATTCGCCCACTCCCAGTTTCACCGTAACGCCCACGGCCACCTACACGACGGTTCCGCCGACGGCGACGCCCACGGCGGTGGCTACGCCCACCTGGACGCCGAGTTTCACCTTTACCCCTACGCGGACGTTCACGCCGACTCCCAAGCCGGGAGAGCCGCCGGCCACTCCCACGCCTACGGTCTTGACGCCCACGCCCACCGTGGTTCCGCCGTTGCAGATCGTTTGTTACGACATCTACGAGGCGACGCATACCTTCATCGCCGACCAGGTCATCGTCGCTTATCGCCCGGAAGACAACGGCGTCGCGGCGCAGTGCCGCATCTACTTGGGAACCGGCGCCGTCATCGCCGATGCTTCCCAGGAGATCGTCGTTCTAATGGTTCCGGAGAGCGAGAAGAGCTTTGTCGTTCCAGACCATTTTTCGCAAGCGGGGATTCTGTACACGTTGGCGGCAAGGATCGTCAACGTCTTCGGGGAGAGCCAGCCCGTCTCCTGCCAGTACGTCCGGCGCACTCCAACGCCTACGCACACGCTGACGCCAACGCCGGTTCCCACCTCGGAGCCGAGTCCCACGCCGCTTCCCCAGACACCGACGCCGCAGCCGTCGCCGACTCTGAAGCAGACGACCAACTTTCGGTTCATCGTTCAAGGACGAGTCTGGAGTATGAAAATTCATTGAAAGGAAAAGAACATGACGGAAAAGAAACGCATCTCCGACGGCAATGGCGGAGAGATGTATGTCTCCCCTGAAATTGCCGTACTGGCCGTCCGGTTGGACGGCGTAATTACGATCGCGCAAGAGACGCGAAAACAAGTAACCGATCTAATGGAAAAGATCGATAGCCACATCACCCATGATGAAGAAAAGCGCAGCAAGATTCACGAGCGCATCAACCGGCTGGAAGTGGATTTCGCCCGCTCGGATACGAAAACCCAGATCAATTCGCGGTTTTGGGAGCGAGTTATCTGGATCGGCCTCATGGCCGCTTCGGGGTTATTTGTCTGGGTGCTCCAGAATCATGCGAAAGGATGAGAGAGATGAACGCGCAACTTTATCGGCCATTGATCGAACGAATATGCGCCGAAATCGGCGGAATCGATCCGCTGCTTGTAGAAGCGCTGATCGATCATGAGACGCGCGGACGCTGGGATCCGGCGGCGATTCGCTACGAACAGAAGTTCTTCGACGATTACTGCGACTGCGCCAGACTCGGCGCCCAACGCTTAAAAAAACTCAATCCCCTGGCCGGTTCGGCCTGCTCCTACGATACGGAACGCCGCTCCTGCGCCTTCTCTTTCGGACTCATGCAATCGATGGGATTGACAGTTCGCGAGCATGGATTCCGGGAGCCGTACCTGGCAGCTCTTTGCCAGCCCGAAATCGGCATTCATTGGGGCTGCGTCATCTTGAAAAAACTCTTGGATAAATATCAATCGATCGAGAAAGCTTTGAGCGCCTACAACGCAGGCCACGCTGTCGATTGGAATCATACATCTTACGTGCTGCCCATCATGCGGCGGTACGATGGATTGAAAGGAGAACAAACAGCATGAGAAAAGCCAGATACATCATTCTTGCAATCATGGCAATGGGTTTAATGAGCTGCGCTTCCTCGATGAAAGAAAAGGGATTTATCGTGGATGGCGTTGGCGGGGATTTGCTGATTCGGGACATCGCATCCGATGCGCAAATGCCTAGCGAAATCGATGTCAGTGCAAGCGCCAATATCCCAATCGACGGGACGCAGTCGCCGCTGGATTTGGCAATTGCAAATCGCGGACTGTTCTCGGTGGATACGGTGACGATCCGGAACGTGACCGGCAACGTGGTAATCGAGCGGGCGCTGACAGGGACGCAGAATGTGTCGATCCCAGAGTCGCTAGAGAAATTGTTTACTCCAGGCGATCCGTTTGGAGATTGGGAATTGAGTACAGAGATGACTACGGAAGAGACGGCGGAGACGCCAGAATAGGAGTTAATTCGATGAAAAAATGGTATTACAGCAAAACCATCTGGGGGGCGATCTTCGTCCTGATCGGCGTTACGGCGCAAGCGACTGGCCATCAATTCGCCCTGGAAGACCAGCAGACGGCCGTCAACCTGGTGACGGGGATCATTGAGGCTATCGGCGGCTTGATGGCGATCTATGGCCGCGTGAAAGCAGAAGGAGTCATTAAGTAACCAATTCGAAACCGTGCGCTAGACGCGCGGCTTCTTCTCCCCAACGCCCTGCGTTAGCCCAATGGCGCGGGGCGTTTTTTTTGTTTATTGTTACCGTGGGGTTACCGTTATATTTCTCAGGAATGTTGTAAGTCTAGGAAAATCAATCAGGCGTGGAGGGACTCGAACCCCCAGCCTGCTGATTTGGAGTCAGCTGCTCTGCCAAATTGAGCTACACGCCTTCATCTCTGATAGTAATATAAATCCAACCATTACTTAGTCAATACCTCTTGAAGAATAAAGCCGGAAACCGATCGAAAATGGTTCTTACGGCAAACTCCAAACAATATCTCCTTGATTGTTTTCGTCTTCTCCAGGCTGAGTGGGAATGCCGCCGTCGTCTTTCAGGTTCCATCCTAAACTATAGAGGGTGTATCCGTCGTCTTTCGATCGATATCGATACGTCTGTCCGCTGAAGGGATCGGCGGGGATATCGCCCAGGATTTCTTTCAGGCTGGCTAGATCGGCGGGATAGGCGTTATTCTTTTCCTTCCATTCTTGCAGCGCGAAGGATATTTTGGCGAAATCCAGATTTACTAACTGTTTATCCCTTCTCTTAATGGTATTGATTAAGTTGGGCGGATTGGCATCCATAAAAGACATAGATTGAGATGGGTATTCTTGCGCGTTTTTCGTTTTCACTTCATAATAGGTAAACGGCAGCAAGTCGAAATAATACGTCATGGCTCTTATATTCGAGGCTTGATTGATTCGCACCATGAATCGGCCGGGATAACGAAGAAAGAACAAAAACAATTCCTCATGGTTGGAGCCGCTGGTTATACTTTGAGCGCCATTTAGAAAAGCATCGATCGATAGTTTGTAAGAGGCGCATTCCATAAAAATAGATTTTTTGAGCCAAGTGTTCATAGAAATAGCGTCTATCTCTTTCGCAATCGCCGCGCGTTCTTCAGCGTTTGGCGGAGAAAAGCGTTCAAGGCCTTCCAGTGCTTGGCAGGAGTATTCGACGAGATTAAAGCCGATTAACGTTCCGATCAAATAGGGAGATTCCTCGCTGCCTAACCGGCTTAAACGAAACATTGCTTGAATGCAGCGATAAGCGTCCTCGCGCCGATCTTCCAAAATTAAGAGGAAACTCTTCGCCTGCAACAACCGAACCAAATGCCGGCGGGGCATGAAATTGGGAACCTGAATCGTAAATGGAACCGGCGAATCGTAATCGGCGTTATAACGCGCATGATCCAATTGCGCCGCTCGTTCGGCGAGTAAAACCATATCGTTATATAACTGAAGATCCTCTTTTAATCCTTCCAATTCTTCTTGAGTCAACCGGCGGGAATAGCCTTCATTAACCAAATCCGACATGCGATCTATCGTCAGATTATGAATATTGGAATTATTTTCGAGATACTTTGCGGCCTGCTCCATTATTACCGAGGCGTTTTGGGAATCGGGAATTTCGGGAGACGCCAATTGTGGGATATCGAATATAAATCCTTTCGCTTCGGCTTCCTTGACGGCGTTGTTGTACGAATAGTTCGCGCAGAGATAGGGCAAAGAAAGAATGACGGAAAGGGAAAGGATGAGAATCAGTAAAATACGATTTTTGGTTAATTTTGGAAAAAACATGCCGTTCTCTCCATCATGAATTCATGCTATGAGATCGATTTATTGCTAAGCGTACGGCGAATAAGGAGTTATACTCCCTCTTGAGGGTAACATAAAAATAAGCGAATGAAAATCAAAGGAAATAGAGTTTGTTTCTTATTGTACTCCAAAAAAGCGTCGCCATTTCAACACCAGGGGGAAATAGGGGGGAGGCAGTTCAGGATAGGAAGCGTAAGAGCGCTCGTTATACATCTTTTTTGCGCCGAAAACGAATTCGTTTTTCATCGATAATCGCCAAACTGCCAGGAAGACTTTCCAACGCGCCGGAACGCAATAAACGTTCAACAGGTTCTTTCAGCGCGGTCCATTGTTGGTCGTTAAAACGAAATACAATCACGCCGGCGTGAGATCCAACAGGATAGGAGCGTATGTCTCCAAAATCCACGTCGAAAGTCATCAGTAGACGGCTTTCTTCTGTAGCATGTTTCAATACGGAATCATCGCTTGCGCCGGATAAATTCTCCTCGCTAACAGTTGATGCATTATGCCCTTCCGCGCAAAGGCGTTCGGCGAGAGCTTGAGGCATATTTTCATCCAGTTTAATTTCCATTAACCTATCTCTGTGTGAAGAGGTTGAAATTCTTCTTCATGAACCAACCAAGCGGCGTAGGACATGGCGGCTCGAATATCCTCTTCTTGGAGTGCGGGATATTCTTTCAAAATAGCATTGATCGGCTCGCCCGCCGTCAGATAATCGAGAATGATGGAAACCATGATCCTCATGCCCTTAATACATGGTTTGCCATGACAGATATTAGGATCGATCGTGATTCGTTTTTGCCAGTCGATTTTCATGAACGTATGCTCCTTGTGTTTCTTGATTATGATTTATTTGTATTTTTCTTTATGGATTTCATATTTGGTAAGCAGTTTATGCAGTTGGCGTACAGATATCCCCGCCGCGTCGGCGGTGCGATCGATGCGGCCCCGATGCAGTGCGAGCATCTCCTTCAAATAATCCTTTTCGAAATCCTCGACGATGCGATGGCGCGCTTCGGCGAGTGGAAGAGAGGGATTGACCTTCAAGCGATGAGGAATGAAATTTTGTTTGAAAATCTCTTGGGGGAACCGTTCCGGCATCAACATGGGGGATGATTCCAGGATATAAGCCCGTTCCATGATATTTTCCATTTCGCGGATGTTTCCCGGCCATGAGTAATTTTGAAAAGCTTCCATGACCAGAGGATGGACGGAATGGATGTCTTTGACGTGGAATTTGTTCAACTTTTTTAAGAACGTATCGACCAGAAGCGGAATGTCTTCAATCCTTTCCCGCAACGGCGGTATCTCGATAGGGAAAATATTCAAACGGTAAAAAAGATCGGTGCGGAAATCGCCCTTGTCGCTCAGTTCCTTAAGATCGATGTTCGTGGCGGCGATGATGCGAACGTCAGCTTCCAACATCTCCTCGCCCCCTACGCGTTGATAAGTATGATCCTGCAAAATCTGCAATAACTTAATTTGCGCCGAGGGAGTAATCGTCCCAATTTCGTCCAGAAAAATCGATCCTTTATTGGCGATTTCGAATTTTCCCAATTTTCGCCGTATCGCTCCGGTAAACGAACCCTTTTCATGGCCGAACAATTCGCTTTCGAGCAGATTGTCCGGGATGGCGCCGCAATGAACGGCGATGAACTGCTTATCGTTGCGCTGGCTATGGCTATGAATAAGGCGGGATATGACTCCTTTGCCGGTTCCCGTTTCTCCCGTCAATAGCACCGTGGTCTTGGTCGGCGCCACCGCCTTCATTTTCTCAAACACCTCTTTCATCACGGGGCTGTTGGTTTGAACCAAGTCGATGGAATCCGTCTGCCAGAACCTGTCCCGGAGATAGTCCAGTTCGTATTGCATTTTAATGGAATCGTATAGGCTTTCCGTGACGTATTTTAATTCGTCCTGGTTGATGGGATATGTGATGTAATTGCCGCTTCCCGCCTTCACGGCTTTGACGGCTTCCCGGATCGTTTCCTGGGGTGATAGAACGATAATCTCCGCCGTGGGGAAAAATTGCCAGAATGGTTGCAAATCCTGTTTGAAATCGGAAGAAACGTTATTATGGTTGGAGTTGCGTAGGAGATGCAGATCGATGAAGATCAACTCATAGCGGTTTTTGCGGTATTTTTGAAAACAGTCGTCCCTATCGTTGGCGAAGTCGATTTTAAAGCCGGAACGATAGAATTGGCGCAAAACCTCGCGTGCAACGGCATCGTGAGTAACGACCAGCACTTTTTTCAATGAATTTACTCCATACAGTCCATTGAATGAATGGCCGGTTCAAAAACCGGGACAAAAGCAACGCAATTTTTTGTAAATTATACGAGGGAATTTTCGACCGTAAATGTTATTTGTAAACTAAAGAGCCTCTTGCAAAACTATATTATTCCTCCCCCAAGCTTGGGGGAGGTTAGGAGGGGGTTGAGATAAGTCTAACAAAATCAACCCCCCTCTAACTCCCCCCAAGCTTGGGGGGAGAATTGAAAAGAAAATTATACCATTTTTGCAAGAACCTCTAAAGATAGGGATTTGTCTCTTTTTTTGCCTAAGTACGATTAAAGAGACCGTTTTTTTCTAGATCGCAGGAGTCAAATATGGATATTGTTACATGGATCGACAAAGATTGGCTGCCGTGGGTGTTGCCTCCGCTTATTTTTTGCGCGCGCATCTGCGACGTAACCGTCGGAACGCTTCGAATCGTATCTATCACGCGGGGAATGCGGTTCATGGCGATGATTTTGGGATTTTTCGAAGTATTCATCTGGCTGGTCATCGTCAGCCAGGTGCTGCGGAATGTGAACAATATTGCGAATTTCTTCGCCTACGCAGGCGGGTATGCGACGGGCAACTATATCGGAATGTATATCGAAAACAAATTGGCTTTCGGTTCTTCGATCGTCCGCATCATCACCAGTAAAGACGCTTCGGAGCTGCTCGACTATTTCAATGCCAACAATTTCGGCTTTACCAATGTTCCCGCTTACGGCAACGACGGCAAGGTGAATGTCATATTTACGGTTATTAAGAGGAAGAATCTGCCTCAGATCGTCGAAACCGTGAAAAAATTCAATCCTCGCGCCTTCTTCTCCGTCGAAGACGTCCGCTCCGTCAACGAAGGCATTTTCCCGGCGGATGAATTGCAATTGAGCTATCTGAGGTATTTTCGTCCGTTACGAATGGGGAAATGAAACACTAGAGACGAATAGCCAAATATCCCTGCTAATTCCAACCTGATTCCCAGGAGTCCTAAATCTTGACTTGGAATAGACTCTATGCGACAAATTCATTTACCGCGAGCAGGAAACGCTTTCCCTAAAATGAAAAACCAGGAAAAGAACGATAGCGAAAATAGCGTCAAGCGCGATTAGGAGAAATCAATGAAAAAAGTCTGTATCGCTTCAATGTTATTGGCCTTCATTATTCATTCGGCATCGTCTTCCGAGGAGGAAAAAGTTATAGGCCTCATGAAGGAAACGCCGGAACGGTTCGATTCCTTGAAGGAATATCCCTATAAAATCGCATATGAAACTTATGTTGGCGACAATTGGGAAATCTTCGTGATGAATGGGGACGGATCCAACAAAGTCAACTTAACCCATACGCCAATAGTTCATGAAATGTATCCTCATGTCTCTCCCGACGGAACTAAAATATGCTTCGTTTCGGACGAAATGCAAGGCGATTCGAAAGTTCGCTGCGTTTATTACATGAATATGGACGGAACGGGACGGACGAAAGTTTCCGATCACGCCCGCCAGCCTTGTTGGAGTCCCGACGGAGAGACTATCGCTTTTCTACCGGGAAAGTATAAGAAATTTCAAGTTTTGGATTTCGCAACCAAGGGCATTTCTTTTTACAATTTGAAAACTAAGAAGATTGCAGAACATCCCAACAAGAACATCGAACATCTTTATAACATTTGTTATTCTAAAAATGGAAAATGGCTTGTCGCCACGGTGCACGGCGGGATGGGATACGACCATACCAACCTTGCCATCGAAGTAAACGGCGACGGCGTTTACGATCTGGGAATCGGCGGCTGCCGTCCTGACATCAGCCCTGACGGCAAGCATGTCGCCTGGGGAAAAACGGATAATATCATTTCCATCGCCGACGTTGATTTCGATGCCGCCGTCCCCAAGGCGGCCAATATGCGCGACGTTATTGTTGACGAGATGCACGTCTATCACGTCGATTGGTCGCCGGATGGCAAATATCTCTGCTATAGCCGCGGCGTTGGCGGCGAATTCCAGGAAAACGGTCCCGGAACCAATCGCGGCATCGCCGAACTCGTCGGCGTCCGGGGAATCTGGACCCTTTGCGTCACGTCCTCCAGCGGCGAATTCCAGTTCTGCAAAATGACGGCGGATGGCGAAACCAGCAAAGAATCGGAATGGTTTACTCCCGTCAAGTAAGGGAAAGGATGGATTCCATTGAAGATTACTATCCGGAAGCAACGAAAAATATATATATTCCTTCTCGCAACGGCTATCTCGCTGCAACAATGCGGCGGAAGCGGCGGCGTTTCCAAGACGAAGGAGATCAAAACTGCATCGGGAACGGCGATGATCCTGATTCCCGGCGGGGAATTTACTATGGGAAGCCACAGCGGCAATGCGGACGAAGCGCCAGCGCATAAAGTTTTTGTTTCCGGCTTCGCGATGGATAAATACGAAGTGCAACAAGAAAATTACGAAAATTTCATGTTGGCCGCTCCTTCCCATTTCAAAGGGCCAAACAATCCCGTCGAGCAAGTGCGTTGGTCCGATGCGGCAAAATACTGCAACGCCCGTTCCCGCGAGGAAAAGTTACAGCCGTGCTACGACGAAATCACCTACGAGTGCCGCTTCGAGGCCAACGGCTACCGTTTGCCCACGGAAGCGGAATGGGAATACGCCTGCCGCGCCGGGTCGAATGCGGATTACGATTTCGGCGGCGATCCCCAAAAATTATCGAAATACGGCTGGTTCGAAGAAAATTCCAATAAGAAAACTGGCCGCTCCGGCATGAAAAAGCCCAATAACTGGGGATTGTGCGATATGTACGGCAACGTCATGGAATGGTGTCAAGACGTTTACGACGAGAATTATTATAAGAACAGTCCCGAACGAGATCCGCGCGGTCCCGCAGATGGCGATAAAAGAATTCTGCGGGGCGGGGCATGGAATTCGAGCGCGAACGCTTGCCGAGCGGCCAGCCGCATGGCGGACGCTCCCGGAATCGCCGACGCTTGCTTTGCGCGGGACGCTTACGGCTTCCGTTGCGTACGGCGGCTGACCGAGGAAGAACTCGCCGCCTTGAAATAAATGGATTCGTGAAGAAAATTATCGCCAATCTCATTACTCTCGAATCTTAAAACCGGGTGTTTATATTGAGGAGATAAAGTAATTCCATGTTATTCCATACTTGGCCGTTCTTCATCTTTTTCCTGATCGTCTATCCCATATTTCTTGCCTTAAAGAACACTCGTTTTTGTACGACGTGGCTGCTTATTTCATCCTATGTATTTTATGGATGGTGGAATCCTCTCTATTTGTTGTTGATCGTCTATTCGACGCTGCTGGATTACATCTGCGTCAATTGCATGGCGAAAAGCCCCAAAAAGTTTATGTGGCTGATGATTAGCATCGTGAATAATTTGGGTCTCTTAGGATTTTACAAATACAGCGGTTTTTTTGTGGACAATATCAACGTAATTTTGGGATGGATTGGAACTTCGTATCAAATTCCCCCGCCCGATATATTGCTTCCAGTCGGCATCTCTTTCTACACCTTCCAATCGATGAGTTATACTATCGATTATTACCGGGGCGATATCGAAAGAGAGCCGAGTTTCATACGCTTTGCCGCTTTCGTTTCTCTCTTTCCTCAACTGGTCGCCGGCCCTATCGAGAGAGCGAGAAACCTGCTGCCGCAGTTGCAAAAACCTCCCCGTATTACGTTGGAGGATATCACCGACGGACTCTCCTTGTTCGTACTGGGTCTCTTTAAAAAAGTCGCTTTGGCGAATTATCTCGCCAAGTTCGCCGATCTGGTTTACGATGCGCCCGATCAATACCAATCGCCCGCGCTGATTTTGGCGACCCTGGCTTTCGGCTGGCAGATTTATTTTGACTTCAGCGGCTATACGGATATGGCGCGCGGCATCGCCCGACTTATGGGCTACCGCCTGATGCTCAATTTCAACAATCCTTATCTTGCCACCGGTTTGGGAGATTTCTGGGCGCGCTGGCATATCAGTCTTTCCACCTGGTTCAAGGATTACGTCTACATCCCCTTGGGCGGAAACCGGGGCGGGAAATATAGAACCTATTTCAATGTCTTCATCACGATGGTTGTTTCCGGCTTCTGGCACGGCGCCGCCTGGACGTTCGTAATATGGGGCGCGCTGCACGCCATTGGCACGGTGTTGACGCGGGAACTGGAGAGAAACGCCTGGTACAAGGAGAGCGTTCCGCGCTGGTGCAAGCAACTTTGGGTTTATATTTTCGTAAATTTTACCTGGATTTTTTTCCGGGCGGAGAATTTACATGAGGCGGGAACGATTATCGGCAGGATATTCAATTCGGGATTCGCCGATCCCCGCTTCCCGTTATTGGCGCTGGCGCTGGCGCTGGGCGTCGCCATCTACCAACAACTTTACGAATCGAATTGGAAAAAGATTATCGAACTATCTTACGTCCGAATCGCCCTCGTTGTGTTTATGATTATCTATTTGTCCATCTTCGCCGGTTCGGCCGATCAGCCATTCATCTATTTCCAATTTTAAGGAAACGGCTATATAGAATGGAATATTCATTATGAACGATAAAAATAGTTCCGCTCCATCCCCAACGCATGTTCCACCCTACGGTTCGCATTTGATCCGGCTGTCGCTTAAGGAATGGATCGTTGCCGCCGCAATTTTGAGCGTATTTTATTTTCTGTTGCCGCCATTTTGGAACCGGCTGGAGCCTCTCAATATCGGGACGGATTACCGCATCCCCTATAAACTGAGCGAAGATTACTGGATTTTCGACCGATACGCCCAACAATCCGCCGCGCAAGGACGGACGCTTATCGTTGGCGATTCCGTGATCTGGGGCGAATATGTAACGCCGGAACAGACGCTGGCGCATTGCCTCAATCAAATCAACGGCGCGGAATTTTGCGCCAATCTGGGGGTGAACGGCATTCATCCTATCGCCTTGGCGGGACTTCTTGAGTATTTTGGAAACGCCCTCGCGAATCAACAGGTAATTCTGCATTTCAATCCCCTTTGGATGAGTTCGCCGGAGAGAGATTTGCAGATCGAAAAGGAATTCCGCTTCAACCATCCCAAACTCGTTCCTCAGTTTTATCCCGCTATTCCTTGCTATCGCGCCACTTTTTCCGAACGCGCCAGCGCCGTCATGGAGCGGGACGTTACCTTCTTCGGTTGGGCGAATCATTTGCGCGTCGCCTATTTCGACAATCTTGATATTCCGTCCTGGACGCTGGAGCATCCATACGCCGATCCGTTGACGACATTGACTCAACCCCATTTCGAACCCAGCCGCGACCTGCGCCACGAACAACAATCCTGGCAAGTCAGCGGCATCCCGCAGCAGGATTTCGACTGGGTCGATCTTTCATCTTCCATGCAGTGGCGTTTTTTTCAAAAGGCCTTGGATACGCTTCAACAAAGGGGTAATAAAGTTCTCGTTCTCGTCGGTCCCTTCAACGAGCACATGTTGAAGGAAAGAAGTTTGTTGGCTTATCGGAACATCAAGAACGGCGTCAGCGAATGGCTTCAGAAGAATAAAGTCGACGCGCTGATCCCCGAACCGCTGCCCAGCGAACTATACGGCGACGCCAGCCATCCGCTCAAGGAAGGCTACGAAAGACTAGCTCAAACGATCTCTCAACGTTTTCCCAATAAAATCACCCTCTCCCATTGAAAGGAGTCTCGCCATGCGCCCAGTTTTCTGTTCCTTTGCCATTCTATTCGCCGCCGTATTGTCCGCCGATAGTTCCACGAAAGCCTTGCCTATTTTTCAGGTTCCCGATTGCCTGGGCGTCAATATCCATTTCGTGGAACCGAAGGACGAAGAGGTGGATATGATTAAGCAGGCGGGATTCGGCATGATCCGCATGGATATGGTTTGGGAAGCCGTGGAGAAAAAGCAGAGCGAGTACGATTTCAGCGGCTATCGCCGTCTGACGGACGCCTTGGCGCAAAGGGAAATCGTTCCGATCTACATCCTCGATTACAGTCACAAACTTTATGAAAAAAGCCAGTCGGTACGAACGCCGGAAGGCCGCCAGGCTTTCGCTCGCTTCGCCGCGGAAGCCGTAAAAACTTTCAGCGGCGCAAAGATCGTCTGGGAAATATGGAACGAACCCAATATCAAGCAATTTTGGGAAGAACAGCCCAGCTTTGGCGATTATGTCCTCCTTGCCGAAGAAGCGGCGAAGGCCATGCGCGCCGCCGATCCCGAATGTACGATCATTGCTCCCGCCACGTCGAGAATCCCGCTCGATTTTCTGGAAGCCTGCTTCGAACGCGGATTATTGAAATGGATCGACGCCGTATCTGTCCATCCTTACCGCGAGAAAAATCCAGAGTCGGCTTTGGACGAATACGCCGCCCTGCGCAGAATGATGGAGCGTTATCCCGAAGGTAAAACTATGCCGATACTTTCCGGCGAATGGGGATATTCCCTCTATCCTTATAAAAACAACAACATTGACGAACGCCGCCAGGCTCAGTATTTAGTGCGGCAGTTCTTGACGAATTTTTTGGCGGACGTCCGGCTCAGCATTTGGTACGATTGGCATGACGATGGAACGGATCCCAAGGAAAAAGAGCATAACTTTGGCGCGGTAAGAAACGATTACCAACCCAAAGAAGCCTATCGCGCCGCAAAGACGTTCCTCCAGCAATTTCATGGCATGAAATTTATTGAACGAATGGCGTCGGAGAGTGCGGAAGATTTCCTGCTTATATTCGGCAACGATAATAACCGCATGATGGCGGCTTGGACGATGGGCGCCTCCCATACGATCCCTTTGAAATCCCCCAAAACTGGAATGGAATCTGTTTCCATGCTGGGAGAGAAAATCCAACTTTTGCAGGAGGGCGAAGGCGTCGTCATCCCGCTTTCGGAGAGTCCGGTTTATATCCCGTTGCAGTAAAAGAAAAGGGGAGGGAATGAGGGATATCCCCTCTATAATAAATCCTCTTTTGGTATGATTGATTCGGTAAGAATTTTTTCGATGGATGTTCGATCTCGCCTTAAGGATTTAGAAAATGCCGAATCCCAGGCCAACCAAGCGCTATTGGATCGGGCTGCTTTGGCAATCTATTCTCTTATGCGTTCTTCTAGGAGAAATCCAGGCAAGCCCATCGTATGCTTCCTTCTCTCCATTAAACGCCTTCATCGAAACAATCGCTGATGGAGAGAGACAGGATATTTCCACATCGGCGAACAACGTTGTAGAGAACAATGGGATCGATTCATTTGCTCGCCGGGTTTGGAACGGGAATTATAGTTTCCTCGTTTTTGTCGCGATATGGGGATTTCTAACAGCGGCCTTAGTGATTATTGCCATAGATCGGCATCTTAAATGGCGTTCGCAACGCCAGACATTGCGTCAACTTCACAATCGATTGGTTCGATCGGAAAAATTGGCCTCTCTCGGTCAGCTAACGGCGGGCATCGCCCACGAGATCAACAATCCCGCGAATTATATTCACAGCAATATTTATCCTCTCAAGGAATATGTTTCCGCATTTAAGAAAACCGTTGAAGCCATAAAAGCCTGGAAAGAGAACATGCCGCCGGAAATGCGCCAAGAATATGACGCCGTCTATAGAGAAACCGATATGGATTATGTTTTGCAGGATTGCGATAAGCTCGTCAAATCCTTCGAAGACGGTTCCAACCGCATCGCTCAGATCGTAACCGACCTTCGTCAATATTCGCGGGGAGACCAAGGCGTTTTTATTGAATTCAATCTCCACGACGCTCTTGATTCGACGCTGAATCTATTGCAACACCGCTTCAAGTCGCATATTACGGTTCATAAAAATTATGGAGAGATGCCGCCTGTAGTATGCTCTCCCGGTCAAATCAACCAAGTGTTCATGAATTTGTTGAGCAATGCGGAACAAGCGATCGAAGGTAAAGGGAATATCTGGATCGAAACCCGCCGCGCCGGCGGCGACGTCGTCATAACGATCCGCGACGACGGCGTTGGAATCCCCCCGGAAAATTTGCCTAAATTATTCGATCCCTTTTTTACGACGAAGCCGATCGGCGTGGGTACCGGTTTAGGACTCTCCATCTCCCGCGATATCATCGAACAACACGGGGGAAATCTGTCGGCGGCCAGCGAACCTGGCGCTGGAACCTCTTTTGTTGTATCGATTCCAATTCAAAAAAAAGATCGTTTTTCTAAAAAAAATTAAGTAAAATGGAATAAAATGCTTATATCGCTGGAACGATGATGAGCCAATCGGGGAAAACGGCGATGAACGACGATAAGGACAATACGCTTTCCATGGAAGCGCGCATTTTTCAGTACGCTTTGGCGGAAGCGTTAATTAGTTCGGGCGTCATCGATGCGGAAGAATTGAAACACTCTATTATCAAATGGCGAAAATTATTGAACGTCGATAGCAAAGAAGATCCTTTGGCGTTTCTAGCGATCAAAGCGCCTTCCGAGGGAGAAATAGATTCCCCAAAATCCAAAATATCCGCCAAATCCACTGCATCCGCTCCATCCGCCTCTCATCCTCCTCTCCCCAAACGAAGGCGCATCATGATCGTCGATGACGTGCTTTACATTCGGGAAATGGTTAAAACCACTCTCGTTATGCACGGTTATGTCGTTGCGGCGGAAGCGGATAACGGCCGGGAAGCGATTCAAATATTCCAGGAATTGCGTCCCGACATCGTACTTACGGATATCGAAATGAAAGGGATGAACGGGCTGGAATTACTGCGCGAAATTCGGAAAATCGATCAAACGGCGCCCGTCATCATCATGACGGGAAATCCCAATAAAGATTACGTCAAAGAAGCGTTTGGCGCTGGTATGACGGATTTCATCGTCAAGCCGATCGATATGATGCGCTTGTTGTCTGTATTGCGGAAAGTGGATGATTTATAAAGTTTTATCTTTTCATTCTATTTTCACCAGGAGCATTTCGCATGGCTTTCAAATATACCATTCTCTGCGTAGACGATGAACAGCATAATTTAGACGCTCTTCATCGAACGTTGCGGAAGGAATACGAAATCCTCACTGCTTTAAGCGGGGAAGAGGGACTGAGGATATTGGAAACCCAACCCATATCGTTGATTATTTCCGATCAACGAATGCCCGCCATGACGGGAGTGGAATTTTTGGAAAAAAGCATCGAACTGCGTCCCGAAATCATACGCATTATCCTGACGGGTTTTACGGACGTGGAAGACCTCATCGGCGCTATCAATACGGGCCGGGTTTATCGTTATATCACTAAGCCCTGGGACCCCAATGATCTCAAAATCACCGTCAAAAGAGCGCTGGAGTCGTTTGAACTGACCCAGGAAAATCGCCGTTTGTTCGAAGACATCGTCCGTCTGGAAAAACTGGCCACCGTCGGCCAGGTCGCGGGCGGCATCGCCCACGAAGTGCGCAATCAACTAAGCGTCTTGATGGGCGTACAATTGATCCAGCAGCAATTTCCCGAAAACGTTCTCATCAATCAGGTGGCCGAACAGATGATGCTGGCGCGCAACCGCATCTTGAGCATCCTGGATGAAATCAAAGCGTTTGGGAAACAGAAAGACAGCAAGCTGCATAAAGAGCGCGTCGCCGTTTCACAACTTTTGGAACAAACCGAAGCGATCGTTTCCCTCGATCCCGACGTGAAAAAAATGGCGTTGGAGATCGAAGTCTACAACTCTCCCGCCGTCATGTGCGACCGCAACCGCATCCTTCAAGTGCTTATCAATCTTGTACGCAACGCCGCTCACGCCATGAATGGCGAGGGAACCATCTTCCTTTATGGAGATGCGCAGAACGGAGAAGTTCGCATTCGCATCAAGGACAACGGCTGCGGCATCGCGGCGGAAAATCTAGAAAAAATCTGGCAGCCTTTTTTCACGACCAAAGGAGAACGGGGAACCGGCTTGGGACTTCAAATCAGCCGCCGCATCGTGGAAGCGCATGGCGGCAAACTGATTTGCGAAAGCGAAGCGAAAAAAGGTTCGACATTCACCGTTATTCTCCCAGCGGCTTCATGAACGTTTATTCTTTTTCTAAAAAATGATTATGGATATGAATATGCTAAGCGCATTCATTCTTATTCCGTTTTTTTCTTGTTTATTGTTCATTCCCCCCGCCCATTGCGAGGAGAGCGGCGCTTCCTTTCAATGGACGAAAGCCGCGCCGGAAGATGTGGGTATGAAAGACGAAAAGATCGACGCCTTGCTGGAGACTTTGCAGGCGCATTCCACCGCCGCCATCTTAGTCGTCCGGCATGACCGCGTCGTTCTCGAATGGTATTCCGATAAAATGGCGCCGGATCGTCCCCATTACACGGCTTCATTGGCCAAGGCGCTCGTAGGCGGCATGTCCTTGCTTCTTGCCTTGCAGGATGGAAAATTGAATATCGACGATCCCGCCGATAAGTATATTTCCGATTGGAAAGACGATCCCACTCGCGCGGGGATCACAATCCGCCATCTCGCCACCCACTCCTCCGGCATCGAAGACGCGGGAGTCGCTGGGATGGGTCATCTGGAAGCGGGGGGTTGGAAAAGCCGCTTTTGGAAAAAAGACCCCGATCCCTTCACCATCGCCCGCGACTGGGCGCCGATGAAATTCAAACCGGGCGCTGGTTTTGAATACAGCAATCCCGGCATGGCAATGCTTTCTTACGCTGTAATTTCTGCTTATCGAGATTCGCCCTATCCCGATATCCGAGCTTTGTTGCGCGAGCGCGTAATGAATCCCATCGGCGTTCCCGAAAAGGAATGGTCTTTCGGCTATGGCGCGACCTATGACATCGGCGGTTTGCATCTCGTCGCCAATTGGGGCGGAGGCGCCTATACCGCCCGCGCCGTGGCGCAAGTTGGGCGGCTTATGCTGCGCCGAGGCGATTGGGAAGGGAAGCGGATTCTCGATGCGGATTGGATTTCGCGCGTAGTATCCGACGCGGGAACGCCAACGCCCTATCGCGGACCGGGAGAAGGGCCATGCCCCCGCTCCGGTTTGGCATGGTGGGTGAATTCCGACGGCGTTTTGTCCAAACTGCCCCGCGACGCCTTTATGGGCGCGGGTGCGGGCAACCAGGTATTATTGGTGATTCCCAGTCTCGACATGATCGCCGTCCGTTTCGGCGAGTTGATGCAGAAGGACAGTTTTTGGGGCGGTATCGAAGAATACTTAATCAATCCTCTGATGGAGGCCGTCAATCCGTGAAGCATCCGCTTATTTTGCTCTTGCTGGGATTCTGCGTTATACCAGGCGCAGGCGCCGAGCCTCCCTATCCTCCAAGTCCCATTATCAAGAGCGTTCGTTTCGCTCCAACCGCTTCCATTATCCGCAAGGCCGCAGACAGTGACAATTGGCCGATGACCTGGGCGGACGATGGCGATATCTATACCTCTTACGGCGACGGCTGGGGATTCGAACCCCGCATCCCTAAAAAAGTCAGCCAGGGATTCGCAAAAATCATCGGTTTGCCGGAACAATTTGTAGGCATTAATATTCGCACATCGTCCGGCGAACGTTTTGGCGATGGAGCGAAAGGCGCCAAGGCCAGCGGAATGCTGATGGTGGACGGTGTTCTTTATATTTGGATTCGCAATACGGGAAACGCAACGCTGGCTTGGTCCGGCGATCACGGCGCAACGTGGGAATGGGGATTTAAATTTACGGAAAGTTTCGGCAGTCCCGCTTTTCTCAACTTCGGTAAAAATTACGAAGGCGCCCGCGACGATTATGTATATACTTACTCGCAAGACGGCTCCAGCGCTTACGAATCGAATGATGGGCTGATCTTGGCAAGATGTCCCAAGAGCCGCATCAAGGACGCTTCTTCCTATCAATTCTTTGCGGGCTTGGATGCTTCCAACCAACCGCAGTGGGCGTCTGCGCTCGCGGAAAGAAAACCGGTTTTCGCATATCCCCATCATTGCCAGCGCGTGGACGCCGTTTATCATCCGGGGATCAAGCGCTATTTGCTGGCGTTGGGATTCAACCATGAAGGTGGCTGGGGCTTATTCGAAGCGCCGGAGCCGTGGGGGCCGTGGACGACGGCCTATTGTACGGAATCGTGGGATTTGCCAGGAACGCACGGCTACCGCATTCCCGCGAAGTGGATTGATCCGAACGATAATAGTTTTTATCTGGTTTTTTCGGGAGTTGGAATCAATGACGCCTTTTGCGTGCGGAAGGTTATGCTGAATTGAGAAATATGTCTTTCAAATCGAAGCAGTAAAGTAGGGTGGGCTCAAAGCGAAGCATAGCCCACCATTTTCTCCGCATCGTAAATGGATAAAGCAGATTCCAGCCATTCTCGAACGGCAAGCGCAATCTCATCGAAACTTTCCAACTGGTACACTCTTTCCCGCAAGTTCTTTACATTCGGCCACCCTTTGACGTACCAGCCGAGATGCTTGCGCATTTCGAATATCGCCTTGCGTTCGCCTTTCCATTGCACGGCGAGCTGGTGATGATGCAGGAAGACATTGATTCTTTCCTCCAATTCCGGCTCGGGAAGAATCTCTCCCGTATCAAGAAAGTGGAGAATGCGCCGGAAAATCCAAGGATTCCCGTAAGCCCCTCGGCCAATCATGACGCCGTCGCAATGGGTATAATCCAGCATTTTTTTGGTGGAGATGGGATCGACGGCGTCGCCGTTGCCGATGACGGGAATATCCAGGTATTGCTTCAGATCAGCAATCCAATCCCATTGCGCCTCGCCGCCAAAGCCCATAAGGCGGGTGCGGGCGTGGAAGATGACGGCGTCGCATCCTTCGCCTTGGGCAATGTCGCCGATAATGCGGTAGTTGAGCGAATTGAGATTGACGCCGGCGCGGATTTTGACCGAAAGATGCCCGGCCGCCGCCTTGCGCATGGCGCGCAGGACGCGCACAAGATCGGCGGGAAAGATGGAAAGGCCGCAGCCGGATCGGTTTTTGAATACTTTTTTTACTGGGCAACCGAGATTCAGATTGACGCCCTCGACGCCGAGTTCCTCCGCCATGCGCACGGCGTCGTAGACGCTGTCCGGCTCGCTGCCGAAGATTTGAAAAACGAGGGGATGTTCGCCGCGGCATTCTTCCAGCATTTGCATGGAACCGGCATTTCTTTCCTGCAACCCCCTGGCGCTGACGAGTTCGGAAAACGTGAGCGGGCAGCCATGTTCGCGCGCGATTTCCCTCGCCGCCCGGTCGTTGACGCCCGCAATGGGAGCCAGCATAAGAAGAGGGAAGCGATAATCGGGTTTTTCAGCGCGCGGGGATTTAACAGCCATGATTCAACTTTCATGAATAAATGGGTTTATCTTTTTCAATAATCCTAATTCGACTTGATCTAATAAGCAATTATACGATGGTATTGGCAGTATCGTAATCATGTAAAACAAAGATTAGGACGAATTCATTCCTGCCCCTCGATATCGATAGGGGACGGATGAGCGAGTTTGTGCTATTGTATTCAACGAAAACCTTATCGTTGAATGATTTACGTGCCATTTGAAGGGAGCGAATTTTTTGTTGAAATCCCTATATTTTCTAGTCAGCTTCTACTTTTTCGCCGCAATATGCTCAACCTCGAACGCCGCCATCGTCATAAATGAAATCATGTACCGTCCCTCCACTTTGCGCGCGGATGAAGAATTCGTCGAACTTTACAATCCCGATATGGTCGACGCCGATCTATCGGGATGGGCTTTCGTAGATGGAATTAACTATCAATTTCCCAAAGGCGCTCGGTTAGCGGCGGGAGGGTATCTCATCGTTTCTCCCTCGCCGGAGGCTTTTCTTGCAAAATATGGCGATGCGTCAGTTTGGGGGCCTTATCAGGGTCAACTAAACAATAAAGGCGAACGGGTGGTCTTGGAGGATGCAGCCAATCGTCCCGTCGATTCCGTGTTGTACTGTGACGAAGTCGGCTGGCCTTCCACGGCGGACGGCTACGGCCCTTCCCTGGAACGCAAGCACCCTCGTATGGATTCCAATCATCCCAATAGTTGGCAAGCCGGTCCGGCGGATGGTACGCCTAGAAGGAAAAATCAGGCCGCCGTCGACGCGCCGTTTCCCATCGTAACGGAAGCGGCGCAAAAACCCGCCGTTCCCAATTCCACGCAAAGCGTAACGATAACCGCCCGCTTTATCCACCCCTTTCCGATTCTAATCCACAAGCTTTATTACAAGCCGGAATACAACTCGACATTCGCCGAAGCGGAAATGGCCGATGACGGTCTTCATGGCGACGGCATGAAGGGCGATGGAATTTTTGGAGGCGTCATTCCTCCTTTTCCCACGGGAACAGTGGTTGATTTTTACGTAGAAGCCAAGGATATCGGCGGCGTTTCCGGCTTTTTTCCTTTGGATGGAACAAAACGCGCCGCTATTTATCTTGTGGACGATGCGCATTATTCAACCGGCCTGCCGTTATACCGCATCGTCATGCGCACCGCCGACGAAATCGATTTGCGCCGGCGCGATCCCAATAGCAATGTGGAATTGGACTCGTCCTTTATTTACGGAAATGATATTTATTATAACGTTGGCGTGCGTTTTCGCGGCAAAGGTTCCCGATATAAAGAGCCGAAATCCTACCGCGTTAATTTCACAGAAACTCGCCATTTCGGTTCAATCCGCAAGTTGGACCTTAACTCTCAGAACGTCGACCGCCAATTCATCGGCTTGGAATGCTTCAAACGGCTGCGGTTGCCCGCCCCTGAAAAGCAATTCGTATCCTTGGCTTTCAACCAAACCTTCGTCCATAATTATCTCCAAGTCGAACGGTGCGACAAATACATGATGCAGCGGCTTTTCGGCGATGGCGACGGAAACCTCTATCGCGGCGTCGAACAGGCCAACCTGGATTATCGCGGAAAAGATCCGAAATATTACCGAACAAATTATATTAAAGAAACTAATGAATTGGAGGACGATTTCTCGGACATCGTCCGTCTATGCGAGGCTTTTTCTCAATCTACGGATTCCGAATTTCCCGCAGCGGTCGCCAAACGGATCAATGTCCAGCAATGGATTCGCTGGTTCGCCTTAAAAGAATTCTTAAATGACTTGGAAGGCGGAATTTCTCTTGAACGAGGCGACGATTATTATATCTATCGTTATCCCGCCGACGATCTTTTTTATTTATTGCCTTGGGATTTGGACAGCGTCTTCGCAAAACCGTTCCAGACCATCCACCATCATGGAACGCCCTCCGCGCAACGGTTGTTGCGTCATCCCGCCTTCGCATCGTTCTATTATCAGGATTTGCTATCCCTCCTCAATAACGAACTGCCGCAAGACGCCGTCGATTCTATTATCGAAATGACGGCGCCCGTCAGTGACGAAAAACGGCGGCTGGAAATCAAAGGCATCGCCAGAGAATTGCGCGAGTTCATCCTTTCATCAATTCCCCGATCTATCTCCTGCCGCATAGAGACTATCAATTCGAAACCGGAATCCATTGTGGCGGATGGAGAAGAATGGCGGTATTTTCGCGGCGTTCGATCGCCATCCGCCGATCCTTTGGGATGGACGCAGAACGGATTTGACGATTCGTCCTGGGAAACCGGCCCATCGGGATTCGGCTATTCCGATAACGACGACCGCACGATCCTATCCGACATGATGAATCGTTATACGACGGTCTTCACCCGCAAAACATTCCATCTATCCGATCCCCAGCGTTATTCCTATCTGACTCTTCATGCGCTGGTGGACGACGGCTTCGCCGCCTATCTCAACGGAGCGGAAATCGCCCGCGACAATGTAGGGGAAACGCCTCTTTTCGATAGTCTGGCGGATAGTTCCAATGAGGCCGATAGCGTTCTGAGTTATACGATCGCCGATCCGTCCGCTTACCTTCTTCCCGGCGAAAACGTTCTCGCCGCCGTCGGCGTCAACGTCAACATCGATAGTTCCGATTTATCCTTAGCCATCAGCCTTGATGCCCAGCTATCGGGCGGGGAAATGGCGCGCTTATATGGAGCGGCGGATCCCTCGCGTACGAAGCGGATTCTAGTCAATGGCAATCCGGCGGATTATACCGCCTGGATTCCCCGTTGGGAGTATATCGCCAATTTGAAAATGGGACGCAACAGTTTCCATATCGAAGCCCTTGACGCTGCCGGAAAAGTCATCGACGCCACCCGTTTTTCCGTTATTCAAGGCGATGCGCCGCCGGATGGCGCTATGGCCTTAAGCGGCGACGCAATATGGACAAAACGGAACCATCCGATCTTATTGGAACAAACGCTCATCATACCGGAAAACGTAACTCTTGCGATCGAACCGGGAGTGGAAGTGCAAGCCGCTCCGAGCGCCGCCATCATCGTTTACGGGACTCTTTCCGCCATAGGCAGTGAAGACGCTCCCATTCTTTTTTCGGCGATGGATGCTGCGAATCCTTGGGGTGGAATCGCCGCCGACGCCGCCGCGGGGCCGCTTCGCCTAACCTGCGTTCGTTTCTCCAACGTTCGTCCATATTCTTTCAATGGGACGGACTATCGCGCCGCTGTTGCGACTCGTTTTACTCCCGCCGTTATTGAAAATTGCGAATTCTCGGATATGGATTCTCTCGGCGTTAACGCCTTCCGGTCGAACTTGACTCTGCGGAATAATCGATTTCGGAAGACAAAAGGCGGAATCTCCGCCGAAGCCTGCGATTCTCTGATCGAGGGTAATCGCTTCCAAAACATGAGTGAATCCGGCAACGCAATCGATCTGCGCGGCGAATTCGGCTCGCCTTCCCTTGTCCGGGGTAATCGCGTAGAAGGCGCAAAGTCAGGGATCGCTCTTTCTCTTTGTTCTTCCATTGTCGAAAACAATTGGGTGGAAAGCTGCTCGATGAATGGCTTATCTTCCGAAGGAGAGGGTGCTCCCTTGCTAGTCAACAATGTTTTCTGGCGCAATACTATTGGCGTTTCCTTGGCGAATCGCTCCCAAGCGCAACTGATTCACGATACGATTGTTCAATCCGTCACTGGCGTCGTTGGGCAAGGAGAAGGCGCGGCGTCTATCGTAAACTGCGTCGTTTGGGATGCTCAACAACCGATCGCCGCTGATAACCGTTCCTCGTGGAATATCGTTCATAGCGATATCATGGGTTGGCCCCAAGACGGCGCCAATTTTTCGCGAGATCCGCTTTTCGCCGATCCCGCCGCTGGCGATTTTCATCCTCGTTGGGGGTCTCCATTGATCGAAGCCGGCGTGGACATGAACATAACAAAGGATTTTGATGGACGCCTTCGTCCAATGAATTCCCTCCCAGACGCCGGGGCTTTCGAGTACGATCCCGCAACGCCCATATCGGACTGGTTTTATTTTGGAGAATTTCCGAATCCATTATGGCGTTAAGAATAGCGAAAAACTTGTACGCCTTTATTTATTTCGGATAGAATCTATAATTTTCACTCTATGATTGAGAGGATTATTTTTTGTAAAAATCTTCCAATCATGCCATTTTCTTCGCGTCATCCAGAGCGGTTATCACAAAACATATCTACTTGAAAACATCATGAAATGGCGGAGTTTAACAGGATCAAACGCCGCCACCCGTATTTTGCCATTGGAATTTTATCATCGCTTGAATGAATATCCGTTCGCGAAATTGAATTCCTCTTTGACGATGTTCCTATGTACGCAAGGGCAATGATTTGAGGCGCTATTATGATTATTACCATGAATTCCAACGCCACAAAAGAAGATATCGAAAATGTGGAAGCGGTTATCGAAGATTTGGGATATTCCGTTCATCCCATTCATGGAACCAACCTAACCGTTCTGGCGGCGGTGGGAGACGAGAGAGGAAAAGAGGGATTATACGAACGTCTAGTCAGCCAGCCGATGGTTGACAAGGTGGAATACATCCTTCCGCCTTATAAACTAGTCTGCCGCGAGGTACGGAAAGGGATGTTTCGTCCGGATACGATCATCCATGTCGAATTTTCATGGAAAGAAGGCAAAAAGAAAGTATCCATTGGCGGTTCTGAATTCGTCGTCATGGCGGGTCCCTGTTCCGTGGAAACGCACGATCAAATCATAAAGAGCGCCCGCATCGCCAAGGAATACGGCGCCAGTTTTCTGCGCGGAGGCGCATTTAAGCCCAGAACCTCGCCCTACAGTTTTCAGGGATTGGAAGAAGAAGGCTTGAAACTTCTTGCGGAAGCGCGGCATGAATTCGGCTTAGCCGTCGTAACGGAACTCATGGACGCCCACCATCTGGAACTTCTCGACCGCTATGCGGATATCATCCAAATCGGCGCCCGCAACATTCAGAATTTCATGCTGCTGAAGTCGCTGGGTTCCACCAGGCGTCCCGTACTCTTGAAGCGCGGCATGTCCACCACGCTCGACGAGTGGCTCATGTCCGCCGAATACATCGTTTCCGTAGGAAACAATAACGTAATTCTATGCGAAAGGGGAATCCGCACTTTCGAGACGAAATACCGCAACACTTTGGACCTTAACGCCGTTCCCGCTTTGCAGAAATTGACGCATTTGCCCGTCATCGTTGATCCCAGCCACGGCACGGGCCGTTCGGATCTGGTTCCGCCGATGTGTCTGGCTTCCGCCGCCTGCGGTTGTCATGGAATCATCCTCGAAATTCATCCCAACCCCTCCAAAGCATGGTCGGATGGCGCCCAATCGCTCGACGAAGAGGGATTCAAAGACATTATGAAGCGTTTGATTCCCATCATCAAAGCCGTGGGGAAAAAACCTTCGGCGGAGATGGCGAAAGTATCCGTTGGATGAAATATGGGCGAGGACAGGCGAATTTATCTGGATTACAACGCCGCGGCCCCGCTGTCCGACGAAGCGGAAGCAGCCATGCGCCCCTATTGGCATGACGTCTTCGCAAACCCCGCCAGCCGCCACCAGGCGGGACAAGCCGCTTGGGCCGCTATTGAAGCGGCGAGAGAGCAAATCGCCGGCTTGGCGGAAGGAGAATCAGGGGAAACGATTTTTACCAGCGGAGCGACGGAAGCCAATTTTCTCGCCTTGTTGGGGCGTTTCGATAGGCTGCTGGAAGAGGGAAGAGAAGCGTCTTCCATAACCGTCGCGTTAAGCTCGTTGGAACACCCCTGCGTCGCCGCTTGCGGTGAGGCGTTAAAACGCTTGGGCGCAATCGTGAAGACGATCCCGGCGACGCGGGAAGGAATTGTCGATATTCGTTTTTTCGATTCGGATGACGAATGGGATATCGTTTCCGTCATGGCGGTTAACCACGAAACCGGCGCCATCCAGCCTTTGAAGAATATAGCGGAAAAATTGAGGAATCGCCGAACTTTTTTTCATGCCGACGCCGCCCAATGGGCGGGACGCATCAATGGCGGATTCAAACAATGGGGCGTTACGGCCATTTCCCTTTCAGCGCATAAAATGTACGGTCCGAAAGGAATTGGCGCCCTGCTGACGACGGCTCCTTCCCTATTGAAGCCGCTTTTCCCCGGTTCGCAAGAAGGGGGAATGCGGGGCGGAACCGTCAACGTTCCCGGCGCCGTGGGATTTGGAGCGGCGGCGGAATGGATGACGCGAAACCGCGACGGCGAGAATCGGCGTCTCTCTCGGTTGACGGATCGTCTTTGGCGGCGTCTTTCGGAACAAACCAACGTTATCCGAACCATTACGCCGGAAAAGGCTCTGCCTAATACGCTGCATGTCCGATTCGTTGGCTTGAAAGGGGAACGTGTTGTCGACGCTTTGGATCGGCTCGGAGTATGTTGTTCCTCCGGCCCTGCTTGCGCTTCGGGATCGACGGAAGCCTCTGCCATTTTGATAAGCATGGGTTGGAGCCGCGACGAAGCGATGGAAGGCGTACGTTTTAGCTTGGGACGATTTACGACGGAAAACGATATTGAAGAAGCTTCTGATAGAATTGGTTCTTGGCTTCGCCAACAAGCGAAGCATGTCGCTTGATTTCCGGCGTTTAAGTTTTATACTATTTTTCTTGTTTTAATTTCGATTTGCCGCTTGTTTCCTTCGGTAAAACATGTGCGATTTTCCGAATTGTCCATCAAGCGCAAGCATGGAAAGTGTTCTTATGCTTTCTTGCTTATAAAAAAGTTATAAATCGAAATTCGATCAAGCGCGTAGAAGAATAAGATGCGCATCGTTGCCGGAGAATTCAAAAACAGGACGATCCATGTCCCGCATGATCGTTCCTTGGAAACAATGAGCGAAATGGTGCGCGAAGCGTTGTTTAACATCCTTGGCGATGCGGTCGTCGATGCGCGTTTCGCCGATTTGTTCGCGGGCAGCGGCTCCGTCGGCCTTGAAGCCCTCAGCCGGGGCGCTAGCAGAGTTACTTTCGTGGAAATGCGCCGCCAGGCGGCGGATGCCATCCGAAAAACGCTTGAGGTTTTTCAAGTGGATAAGGATCGCGCCCGAGTGTGGACGAGCGACGTATTTCAACTCGGCGGGAATTCCAGCGAATGGTCGGATTGGGACATTGCGTTCCTTGATCCGCCGCGCCGGGTCAAGGATAATTTTCTCGATGACCTCGTCGACCGCGGCGTCATCGGCTCCGAAAAGTTGATCGTCGCCGCGCGTCCGGTAGAGAATTGCGCGGAGATGGGCTCCAATTATCTTCGCCTTCTCGACCGAAGGATTTACGGTAAAGCCTGTCTCTTTTTCTTCGGGCGATACTACGGCGAAAGCCTATAGGAGGCAATGGGAATGTCCCATTCCATCGCCGTATATCCGGGCAGTTTCGATCCAGTAACCTACGGTCATTTGGATTTGATCGAGCGAGGCGCCAAATTATTCGAGCGGCTCATCGTCGCTGTCGTCTCCAATCCCGGCAAAAGTCCCTTGTTTACCTTAGAGGAACGGTTGGCCATGCTGCGGGAAGCGGTGAAAGGAATCGAAGGCGATTTTATTATAGATTCCTTCGATGGACTGTTGGTTCATTATATGCGCATGAACCATACGCATGTCATTCTGCGAGGGCTTCGAGCTGTTTCCGACTTCGAATACGAATTCGAATTGGCTCTAACCAACCGGAGAATGGCGCAAGATATCGAAACCATTTTTATGGCGCCCAGCGAAGAGCATATTTTTCTTCGCGCAACATTAGTTAAAGAGATTTCTCGGCTTGGCGGAGACGTTTCCGCCTTTGTGCCCCCTCTGGTAGAGCGCCGCTTGATGGAACGCCGTCAACAGAAAATAAAATTGCCGGTCTAACAAAACGATAACTAGTACGATTCATTATTTGAATAAAAAAGAGGTTAACGTCATGGCTCATCCTAAACATCGCAAGTCGAAATCCAAAAGCCGCATGGGGCGTTCGCAATGCGCCATTAAACCAGCTTCGTTAGTCGAATGCCCCAATTGCCGGGGAATGAAAATGCCCCATCGCGTTTGTCCGAATTGCGGATATTACAAAGATCGTTTCGTTGTCTAAGCTGAGGGGAATGGGATGAGAATCGCGGTGGACGCTATGGGAGGAGACCGCGCTCCGGCGGATGTTATCGCCGGCGTAAGAAGTTTTCTCTCCGAAGATCAGAAAACCGAAATTCTGTTAGTCGGGCGGCGAAGCGTTTTGGAAGGCTCTTGCGCCGATCTTCCCCTGCAAATTGTTGATGCTCCCGGCGTTGTGGGAATGCACGAATCCCCATCCACCGCTGTCAAAAAGATGACGGATTCATCCATCGCCGTAGCGACCATGCTGGTCAAGGAAGGGAAAGCGGACGCTCTGCTCTCGATGGGAAATTCGGGCGCGACCATGGCTTTTGCTCTCTTCGTTTTGGGACGGTTGCCGAATATCTCCCGCCCTGCGATCGTCGCCCCCATGCCGACGCTCAAAGGGTATACCTTGCTGCTTGACGTCGGCGTAACCGTCGATTGCAAGCCGGAACATCTTCTTCATTTCGCCGTCATGGGTTCCGCCTATTCCCATCTCGCCTTCAACGTTAAGAAGCCGCGAGTCGGCATGCTTTCCATCGGCGAAGAGGAAAGCAAAGGCAACGAGTTGACCCGCAAAGCGGCGCAGCTTTTAAAACAGGCGCCCATTCATTTTGCGGGCAACGCCGAGGGCGTAGACATCATGGAAGGCAAATTCGACGTAATCGTCTGCGACGGTTTTGTCGGCAACGTCGTTCTGAAATTCGGCGAAGGCCTGGTGGAAATGTTCGCCCGCGCTTTGGAGATGGAAACCGACCATGTTCTCGGCAAGGATATCGACGCCGAACATCGCATGGCTTTTTTTAAGGAAACCATGCGGCGCGTGGATTACACCGGCTATGGAGGAGCGACGATGCTCGGCGTCAATGGCAACTGTTTGATCGGCCATGGACGCTCCGGTCCCCGCGCCATCGCCAGCGGCATCCGCGCCGCCAAGATTGTGGCGGAAAAATGTCCTTATCATGAAATCGAAAAGGCGTTGAAAAACGCCCACATTACGACTCATTAAGCAGGAAAAGAGGTAGATCCGTGGCGCGAGCGCATATTGTATCCACTGGCATGGCCGTGCCGGAGCGAATCTTAAACAATTACGATTTGGAAAAAATCGTCGATACCTCCGATACGTGGATCCGCGAGAGAACGGGCATGTTCGAACGGCGGTTGACGGATGAATCCACAGCGGCTTCTGATCTCGCCTGCGCCGCTTCCAAACAAGCGTTGAAAGCGGTGGAAATGGCGCCCGAAGAGATCGATGCCATCCTTTTGGCCACCATTTCCGGCGATTACGTTTTTCCGGCGACGGCTTGCGTCCTTCAGCAGCGCATCGGCGCCAAAAACGCGATGGCCTTCGATCTTTCCGCCGCTTGTTCGGGTTATATTTATGGACTGTCTGTAGCGCAAGCCTATATCGAATCCGGCCGCTATAAGAATGTTCTCCTCGTCGGCGTCGATTGCTTGACGAAAGTCGTCGATTGGAGCGACAGGAATACCTGCGTCCTTTTCGGCGATGGCGCCGGAGCTTCGATACTTCAGCCGAATGGCAGCGCCGGCGTCATCGATACGGTCTTGGGATCCGACGGCGGCGCCGTGGAATTGCTTTATCAACCTTGCGGCGGCTCCCGCATCCCCATATCGGAAGAAGCCATTCGCCAGAAAAAGCATTACCTTTATCTTAACGGCAAGGAAATCTTCAAATACGCCGTGCGGGCTATGGCGCAATCCAGTCTCGACGTGCTTCAACGCGCCCGCCTGACGATAGAGGACATCTCCATCGTCATTCCCCACCAAGCCAATATTCGCATTCTTGAGGCAGTAGCCAAACGGCTGGGAATTCCGATGGAGAAGTTTTATCTTAACATCGAGAAATACGCCAACACTTCGGCGGCGACGATTCCCATCGCCATTCACGAAGCGTTGCAGGATGGACGATTGCAAAAAGGAGACATCGCTCTTCTCGTCTCGTTCGGGGGCGGCTTGACCTGGGGCGCGAGTTTAGTGCAGTTTTAATGAAAAAGAATAAAATCGCTTTCCTCTTCCCTGGCCAGGGTTCTCAAACCGCGGGAATGGGGCTTGATCTTATAGAAACGTCGGCTTTAGCTTCCCAACGTTACCGCCAAGCGGAAGATATTCTAGGATGGTCCGTCGAAGCCCTATCCCGTCCGGCGGGCGGCGGCAATCTCAATCTCACGCTTTATACGCAGCCCGCTCTTTACGTTCATAGTTGCGTCTTGGCGGAAATCCTGATGGAAGCTGGACTCGAACCTGCAATAACGGCGGGACACAGCGCCGGCGAATATCCCGCGTTGACCGTAAATGGCGCCTGGGATTTCGCTACGGGCCTGAAAGTCATCGCTGAACGCGCGCGCTTGATGCATGAATCGAAAAAAGAAGGTTCTATGGCGGCGGTTTTGGGGATGAGCGGCGAGGAAATTTCCGATTTCTGTTCGTCGTGGAAAGACGGAATATTAAGCGTCGCCGGTTTGAATTCTCCCAAGCAAACTGTAATTACGGGCGAGAAAGCCGCCGTGGAAAAAGCGGCGCCGCTTTTAAAGAATCGCGGTGCGAAAAAAGTGATTCCCATCGCGGTCAGCGCCGCTTTTCATTCGGCGCTCATGCAAGAAGCGCAATCGCAATTCGCGGAATTTCTTCAAGCGATCGAAATCAAGCCGCCAAGGATTCCATTGGCATCCAATAATACGGGCCAACCTGTAACCGATCCCGAAATCATCCGCGTTCATTTGATCAAACAATTTTGCGAACCAGTGCGGTGGATCGATTGCATGAACGCCGTCTCCTATGTATGCTCCTCCGCCATCGAAGTCGGACCGGGAAAAGTGCTCTGCGGTTTGGCGAAAGCGATTCGCGAGGATTTTCCATGCCACAGCGCCTCCTCCTGGGATGGCGTCAGAAAGGTAATCGAGGATTATGGCCTTAGCTCTTGAAGGAAAAGTCGCTCTTATCACCGGAGGATCGCGCGGCATTGGCCGCTGTACGGCGGAATGCCTCGCCGGACGCGGCGCCAAGATCGTATTGATCGATCTGGATGAAGAGGGATTGAAGAAAACGGAACAGGAAATGAAGGATCGGGGATTCGACGTTTGCGCCATGATGGCGGACGTCGCTGATTCCGCCGCCGCGCAAAAAATCGTCGACGACTGCGTCGAACGCTTTGAAAAAATCGATATCCTGGTCAATAATGCCGGAATCACCCGCGACAACCTCGCCCTGCGCATGAAAGAAGCGGATTGGGAGTTGGTTTTACGCGTGAATCTAAGCGGCTCGTTCTATATGGCGAAAGCCGTTTCGAAATATATGACTCGCGCCCGCGAAGGAAGGATTATCAACCTCGCTTCCGTCGTGGGCATCATGGGCAATGCGGGCCAGGTCAACTACGCGGCCAGTAAGGCGGGCGTGATCGGCATGACGAAGTCCCTCGCCAAGGAATTCGCCTCCCGCAACGTTACCGTCAACGCCGTAGCGCCGGGCTTTATCGATACGGCGATGACGGCGGCGCTCAAAGAAGAGGTCAAGGAAGCCACCTTGAAAGCGATTCCCCTCCACCGCTACGGCAAACCGGAAGAAGTCGCCAGCGTCATCGCGTTCTTGGCTTCCGAAGAAGCGGCTTACATCACTGGCCAGGTTATCGTCATCGATGGCGGCATGGCCATGTAAATGATGAATGATGGTAACAGTTTACACGATTGAAGAGAAATCCTAGTAGTAGTCGTAGGGTGGGCTCAAAGCGAAGCGTAGCCCACCATTATGATTAATCCCTCCGACTAGAATGAGGGAGTACAAAATCAATCAGCGATCAAAGCCGCTAGAAGCGGCTTAATTCCTATAGCGAATATCGAAGCAAAGGAGGTAAGTTTTGTGAGCGAAAATATCCAAGAAAAAGTTATCGAAATCATTGCGGAAAAATTGAAGGTGGACAAGGAAGAGATCACCCGCGACAAATCGTTTACGCGCGATCTCGGCGCCGATTCCCTCGATACGGTGGAACTCGTCATGGATTTCGAAGAGAAATTCGAAATCGACGAAATCCCCGAAGAAGAAGCGGAAAAAATCAAGACCGTCGGCGACGCCATCGATTACATTACGAATAAACTCAATGTTTGAGAATCGAACCAGACGGGAGACAAGGTAAATGGATCGACGCGTCGTCGTCACGGGGATGGGCGTCATTTCCCCCGTGGGAAATACGGTTGGCGATTTTTGGTCGTCCCTGGTCAATGGGCGCACGGGAACCGGCCTGTTGGCAAAATTCAATACGGAAGGCTTCTCTTCTAAAGTCGCCGCCGAAGTGAAGAATTTCGATCCGGATCGTTATATCGATCCCAAAGAATCGCGGCGGATGGATCTCTTCATCCAATACGCCATGGCCGCCGCGCAAATGGCGGTCGATCGATCGGGACTCGATTTCGAAAAAGAAGACAAGGAGCGGGCGGGCGTTCTGGTCGGCTCCGGCATCGGCGGCATTCAAACCCTGGAAACGCAAAAAGAGGTTCTCGATCAGAAAGGGCCGCGCCGCATCAGCCCCTTGCTCATTCCCATGTTGATCATCAACATGGCGGCGGGCATGGTTTCCATTCGCTGGGGCTTGCGGGGACCGAATACGTCCGTCGTTACCGCCTGCGCCACTGGCAATCATTGCATTGGCGACGCTATGCGCTTTATTCAACGGGGCGACGCCGACATCATGCTCGCTGGAGGAACGGAAGGCTCGATCACGCCGCTCGGTTTTGGCGGCTTCTGCTCGATGAAAGCGTTATCCACCCGCAACGAGGAACCGGATAAAGCCAGCCGTCCCTTCGATTTGGACAGAGATGGATTCGTCATGGGCGAAGGCGCCGGCATCGTCGTCTTGGAAGAACTGGAACGCGCCAAAAAGCGCGGCGCTCCCATCCTGGCCGAACTCGTCGGTTATGGCATCAGCGCCGACGCCCATCACATCACCATGCCCGATCCCGAAGGACGCGGTGCCTGCAAGGCCATGCGCCTGGCGCTGGACGACGCTAAACTGCCGGACGCGGAGTTGGATTACATCAACGCGCATGGCACTTCAACGCCTTATAATGATAAGTTCGAGACGATCGCCATTAAGAATCTGCTCAATTCCCGCGCCAAAGAGGTTCCCGTTAGCTCGACGAAATCGATGACAGGCCACCTCCTCGGCGCGGCGGGAGCAGTGGAATTGATCGCCTGCGTTTTGGCTCTCGTACATGGCGTCATTCCGCCGACGATCAACTACGCAACGCCGGATCCGGAATGCGATCTGGACTATGTTCCCAACATCGCCCGCGAGAAGAAAATCAAAACGGCGATGTCCAATTCCTTCGGCTTCGGCGGCCACAACGCCGTATTGGTGGCGCGAAAGTTCGAATGAGCCGGCGGTTTGTATGCAAGCGCAATCCTGCCAGGGCGCGGTCCTCCGCGCCCTTAGTTTTTGTCCGGAAAAAAGCATGGGCGAGATAAATTCGATCAAGCCGATTGAGTTCATGAATTGTTTATTCGTACAACTCCCAACCAACAATCCGTGTAGGAAGACGCGCGTCGAATATGTAGAGCTTGCGATAGGAGTCGACGATATACAGCTCCTTGTTGTCCGGAGAGAAGGCGCAAGCGGTCATGTAGCCTTGGATTTCGTACTTCTGGATTTCCTCCATCGTCGTCAAATCCACCAGCGTAGTCTTGCCGTTGCGTCCTGTAACCATATAGCGCACGTCGGAGGTATAAGCGATATCGCCCTCGGCGGGGATGGTGGTAAAGTTTGTTGTATCGATTAAATCGACTTCAAATTCTATGGCATATCTTGCATAATAAAAACGACTGTCGGAAGAGAATTTTGTTTCGATGACTAACGCTTTAGATAAATCTTCGTTATATTCGGCTTTATAGAGTATTTTCCCATCTATAGCATTCCACAAACGCGGTAGATTAAAATAATAGTCATTAACGAAATGCCCATCATAGTGAAATGCATGATATTGAACCGTACCGCCAACTGTCTTTTTATTGGGCGAAATTATCAGGTTTTGCGATGTATAATCCACCTGTTTATAATCGATAAACAACTTACCAATAGTATTTCTGCTGTCTTCAAGTTCTATTCTATTATCCCATCTATCTTTTCCTGTTACCATACTATCCAATTCATCAACACTTATTTCTACATTATCAATTACTTTTTCATCAAATAAATCAAAAGTAATATGATAAGGAGCGCCTTGCATCCATATAATTGTAGTAGGATCGGATAAACTTTGATAAAGTCGATAATACATATTTAAAATTTTATTAAAATTATTATCAATATGTAAATGAAAAATTTGTTTAATCTCACCTATTTTATCTTGAACATTTAGACCTAGGTCGATCCGCTTTTGCGGCAAAATTATTTTGTCATCGGCTAAAGATAAACGTGATACTGATGTTAAAATAGTAAATATGATAACGCATAACGCCCTTGTAGTAAAAACATACTTTAAATTTATATTATGAAATAAGTTAGACATTTTTTTATCCTCATATTAATTATACAAGAAATCAGCGTAGGTATAGTAAATTGAACTATACCTACGCTAAAAAAAACTTATTCCGTAGAATATTATCGATCAATCGAGTTCTAAATACATGCGTTTTAAGTCTTTCTTCGAGGAATCGCTTGGATTGACTTGCGTATAGTAAAGCATATTCCATTCATCCGTTTCATAATCCCTGCCACCCGATCCAATGAGGGACGGATAATTGCTTTTCGGATTATTATTGTAAAAATTGGAATCAATGGCGGTAATCAATAAGCCATCGTCCCAATCGACGGGATTGGAACTGGAGTGAATATAGAAACCATATCGATCTTGCGTAATGCCGCCTTGAGCTATAAGAATATAGCAATTTGTCCAAGAATTGAAACTAACTTTTGGATTCGTTCTCCATTTATCTACATTTGTAGGTTGGTCCGTATATGTACTATCTGCATTCCAAATAAAACTAAACGCGCCTCCAATCCCGTCTTCCGTCCAATTTGCGCTATCGGACCATGTGCTTGAAACACGTTTATACTTTTTCCAAGGATTGTTATTCATGCCATAGGACGAGCTGAAAACAGATGATTGCAATGCTCTTGCCGCCGACAAATTAGAGTGAACTAAATTACCGCATTCACCGTAATCGTATCCTGAACATGACTGAACAGGTATCGTACTACCCACTACATATAACGCAGGCGCGCCATTTTGTTTGAGAACGCCTCGGGTAGAGTAAATCATGTAATAATACGCACCAACCGGAACAATAGACGGATCTCCGCATCCATAACTTCCTTGTCTTCCCATGACCAGTTCATCTTCATCCATTTCATAAGATATTACTTTGTATTCACTGCCGAAACTGGGCATTTTTGTGAACGTTCTTCCAAAATTCGCGCCGCTGTCTTCGGTCGAGCGGGCATATCCGATCGACGTATTTACACTCCAATGAGGGGAGCCATTATGGTTGTTTGTCACCCAACTAATGTCATTCCAATATTGAAAATGATCCTCGCCATTATAGAAAGCATGAAGCGCTTTCTTGTTATCCGAAAGAGCATGATAAAGAATGGAAGAAATGCCAACCCAATGATCGTCGAAGTTCCTCGTGCGGTCGCCGCTGGGCGTCAAAACGGATATCGCTTCGCAAGCGCCGTTTTTCACAAGGCTGTTTTGAATGGTTGAGGCGGAAGCGTTGTACATGTTGTAACTGGAGTTATTTACAAAATCGATAACGCGACCACAGCCTGCATACACAGCAGGTTCGGAATTACCGTTGGCATCATTATATCCCGGCGCTCCATGATCGGTATGATAATTCCAGCGTAGAGCGGCTAGATAGCTTACAAAATGCGCTGGATATTGCACTCCACCATACGTATAGGCTGGAATCTGTTCCGAGCAGATCGGAAAGTCGCTGGGATTGGCCAAATATCCTGCTGTAGTCTGGCTACCATCAAGAACGGTTGTCAAATAGGCGGGATACGTTACAGCATAGACTGTTTCCGGCGCAACAGCGTCTTGTTTCGGATTTCGTTGCGCGCTTTTGCCTTGCAACGGATTAGGTTGCATGGCGTCTACATCATCCGTTGGAGCATATAAATTCACTTTAAATTTACTGCTCATAAGTTCAGCCATAAAGACATTCGCCGCAATTTCCGATGGCTCCCAGCGTTCGGCGGCGCCTACTTTGGTGTAGGACGGTTCGATGCTTAGGACAAGGGAGAGGCGCACTTCCTGGCCTGCGTATTGGGTCAAATCTTCCATAAACCAGCACGAGCCGGGGCTGACGGCGCGGTTGGGATCGAGTCCGCGGGCGGGGAAGGCGGCTTCCGCCTGCCAGGGACTGTTGGCGCTCTTACGCGTTTCGACCAGGAGATGGAAATCGACGGGATATTGCGCTCCGTTGAGGATTTCTGCTCCCCCTTGAAACTGGACGTATTTCCGGTTGGGTATCTGGACGATGCGCTGGCCGAACACGCCGTAGTTCCCCTTTCCCGCCACGGGCTGAGCTTTCATGTAGAGCGCGGCGCCCATGACGACGCCGATCTTGGGATCGCCGGTGCGCATGACGGCGGGACGCATCTTGACGACGCTTTGGTTTTCGTCCTCGGCATCAAGGGCTACCAGGGAGCGCTCCAAGTTGAGCCATTCGGTTTGGTCTTTATTCTCGACGAAATCAAAAACCTTTTC
This sequence comes from Candidatus Omnitrophota bacterium, assembly GCA_040755155.1. Classification (NCBI taxonomy): domain Bacteria; kingdom Pseudomonadati; phylum Candidatus Omnitrophota; species Candidatus Omnitrophota bacterium. The sequence goes on from JBFMBP010000039.1 coordinate 103,265, forward strand.
AATGGCTTTTTCCTGTGAATTAGCGGCGAGTGCGAATATGGTCATAGAGAGAGAGAGAGAGAGAGAGAACAGCGGATTTTTTCAACATGATTTCCTCCTTTTTCCCCCATCGCCAAGACGAGAGGAATAGACATAATGCGTTTGTTATATTTGTTTATGCGAATTAGTATATGGTTAGCATTGCGGAGAGAAGAGAGATCACCCCCTATATAAACAAAAATATATATTAATTATCTATAATACGCCGTTCACCAATACAATAACCCATTATGCTGCATCTGTCAAGATAAAAATGATTAAAATTTCATTATGCTAAAAAAAAGATAGATAAGTAATAATAATCATTATGAAAGTAGGTTGCTGAAGAGTACGAAGTTTTGAGTTGATAAAGCGCGAATCCGGAAGAAAGGGCGACCTTTTTTCAAATAGAAAATCCCTCTACCGTAAAGAGAAATCGTTTTCATTCATAATTTCTACTTTTCGGGTTGAGGGTTATCACAATGATTTTATGGAGTCAATGGTATAGCTGCGTCCGCCCTTCAAGCCGCGTGTTCGCGTTCACAGATTTTTATGTATTTGGTTCTGGTTTTGGATGGACAATCAACCGCATGTTATCAGGCGACTTTTGAGGATGACGCCGCGGGCGCCATTCCCAAGGATTGGAAGATTGCGGAAACCGCCGGGCAGGATAAACTGGCCGAGTGGAAAGTGATGGAGATGGAAGGCGCTCCCAACGGCAAAAAAGTTATTGCGCTTATGAAGACGTTGAATCAAAAGCGCACCTTCAATCTCGCCATCTCCGAGAAAACGAGTTTTAAGGACGTTAACATTAAATTGAAACTGAAAGCGATTAGCGGCGAAGAGGATTAGGGCGGCGGCCCGATTTGGCGCGCCATCGATAAGGATAATTATGACATTGCGCGCTGGAATCCGTTGGAGGATAATTTCCGCGTCTATTACATGAAAGAAGGCCAGCGGAAGCAAATCGCCAACATCGATCTCAAGGCCGATCCCAAGAAATGGCATGAGATCGAGATTATAATGAAAGGCGCCGCCATTACGGCGTCGTTAGATGGAAAACAATATATGCAGGTCGAAGATTCCTCTTTTTCCGCAGCGGGAATGGTTGGTTTGTGGATCAAAGTGGACGCCGCCGCCGCTTTCGACGATTTTATCATTCAAGAAATAAAGGAATAAGGTTTTTATGAGCATTCACTTTCTCACCCTCTATTTCGCCGTCGCCGCCTCCAATCTCGTTCCCAACGGCGGCTTCGAACAAGGTATGACCGGCTGGGGATCGTTATGGACGCGGGAGGCGGGCGCTGGAAGCGCCATCGCCGACCGGGAGATTGTCCACGAAGGACGGGCGGCGGCGCGCATCGAACATCGCGGCGAGAAGGATTGGAGTTTCAATCCCAACTCGCAATATCCTGCGCAGGATGGCGAATTATATACGCTGGACGCTTGGATTAAGATCGAAGGGCAGGGAAGCGCGGAAATCTGCGTCGTCCTTTATGACGCCCAAGGCGCCGTAATGGATTGGTCTTACGCTTCCCGTTCGGCGAAAGGCGCTCAGGATTGGCGGCATTTGCAAAGCAAGTTCGCCATACCTCAAGGCGTTGTCAAAATCCATCCCCGCCTTATTGGATATGGTTCCGCCACGGTATGGCTGGACGATTTTCAATTGCTGCCGGAGGGACGAATTGAGGATTTGCAGAAAGATATCCCCGCCGATATTCCTCTTGATAACGAATCGCTGACCGTTACGCTGCATACGCGCAACGGCGCCTTGTCGGTTAAAGACAAACGGACGAGCCAGACATACGATCAGCGCCCCTTCGCTCAAGAAGGCGTTATCCAGGCGGCAACGACTACGGATCGCCTTATAGAATGGGATTGGCTGCATTTTCCGTCGGGCCTCGTTTTCAAAGTTCGCCTCGATCTGGACGAGAGCCATCCCGAATTCGTTCTTGCGCTATCTGGAGAAGGCGAGTTGCCAAACCGCATCGCTTATCCGCATCCCTTCGCAAACAAAGCGGGCGAATATCTCGTCATTCCTTTGAACGAAGGCATATCCTACCCCGTCGACGACAAAACCATTGATCCCATGCGTCTGGTCGCTTACGGCGGGCATGGGATATGTATGCCTTTTTGGGGCGAGACGGATGGAAGCGCGGGGCGCATGGCCATTCTGCAAACGCCGGACGACGCTTCGATCAACATCTTTCGTCAGCAAGAAAAACTTGGCATTGTCCCGGAATGGGAGCCGCAGAAAGGCCAATTCGGCTATCCCCGTCAAATCCTCTACGCGTTTTTCGATAAGGGCGGCCATACGGCCATCTGCAAGCGTTACCGCGCTTACGCCAAAGAAACCGGCTTGTTGAAGACGCTCCAACAAAAGAAGGAAGAAAATCCCCATGTCGACAAGCTGATCGGCGCCGTCAACGTCTGGTGTTGGGAAAGCGATCCCCTTCGCTACGTGCGGGAAATGCAGGCGCTGGGCATCGAGCGCATTTTGTGGAGCGATCGGGAAAATCCCTCCGTAATCGAAGCGATGAACCGGATGGACGGCGTTCTCACCAGCCGTTACGATATCTATCAAGACGTCATGGATCCTGCCGTTTTCCCGCTGCTCAACGGCGTTCATCCCGATTGGCCTACGGAAGCCTGGCCGCAGGATTTGATGCTCGACGAATCGGGGGATTGGCGAAAGGGGTGGGAAGTGAAAGGCAAGGACGGCGCCATGCATCCTTGCGGCGTTCTCTGCGACCAACAGGCGATTCCCTACGCCCGTTCGCGCATATCCGAGGAATTGAAAACTTATCCCTACCGCTGCCGCTTCATCGATACGACTACGGCGTCGCCCTGGCGGGAATGCTATCATCCCGATCATCCCATGACCCGCTCGCAAAGCCGCTATTGGAAGATGGAACTGCTGCGCTTGGTTTCGGAAGAGATGCGTCTCGTAACCGGTTCGGAAACGGGGCATGACGCCGCCGTTCCCTACGTTCATTATTTCGAAGGCATGTTGAGCTTGGGTCCATACCGCGTTCCCGACTCGGGACGGGATATGCTGCGAATCTGGGACGAGGTTCCCGAACGTGTGGCAAAATTTCAACTAGGCCATCAGTACCGTTTGCCGTTATGGGAACTGGTCTATCACGATTGCGTAGTCTCTCAATGGTATTGGGGAGACTACAACAATAAACTGCCTTCGTTATGGGATAAGCGCGATCTGTTCAATGTTTTGTACGGAACGCCGCCGATGTTCATGTTCAATCGGCAAGGTTGGGAGAACAATAAAGAACGATTCGCGCAAAGCTATAAGAATATTTGTCCCATCGTCCGGGATGTGGGGTATTCTGAAATGCTGGAGCATCGCTTTTTGAATCCGGACCGCAGCGTGCAGCAAACCGTTTTCGCCAATGGAACCGTAGTCGCAGTCAATTTTGGCGATATTCCTTTTCAATGGGATGAGACGACGGAACTGGCGCCGATGAGTTTTCGCGTGGAGAAATTCGATGGAGCAAAGTGCTGCGATTATATGATGTATAAGTAAACGGAAAATGTCTTGATGGAACGGATTTTTCCTTTAAAATCGCCGCCATCGAAAAAATTTCCATTTTGATGGTTTTACTTCTATAATAAACTACGTTGAGCATCCATAAATGAGCGCCGAGAAAGTTCCGAAAGCGTACGATCTCGCGCGATGGGATCAAAAGAGAATGAACGAAAACGATCGGGTCGACAAGCAAATCATGAATCAACAATATATCCAAACACTTCATCGGGATTTGAAACTGAAAGATTCGGAAGCGTTCTATTATTCGTTGGTCGAGAATATTCCGCAATATATTTTCTGCAAGGATTTGGAAGGACGTTTCACATTCGTCAACCATCTCTTTTGCGAATTGTTGGAAAAGCCCATCGACGAAATTATCGGGAAGACGGATTACGATTTCTTCCCCGATAAACTCGCTAAAAAATATCGCGATGACGACCGGCGAGTCATCGAAGAGAACCGTACCTTTGAAGATGTGGAAGAGAATAAAGTTTCTTCTCACGAAACGAAATACGTCCACGTCGTCAAGACGCCGATCCATGACGCTAATGGCAATATCATCGGCATCCAGGGAATTTTCTGGGATATTACGCAGCGCAAGAAGGCGGAAGAAGAATTGAAAAACGCCAACGAGCGAATGAGGCGCGATCTTATTGCGGCGGCGAAGGTGCAGCGGGGCTTCATCCCCGAAAAAGCGCCGAAGATTCCCGGCTTTCGTTTTTCGTGGCTGTTCGAGCCGTCCGAATACATCGGCGGCGATATCCTCAACGTGATTCGCCTCGACGAGAAGCGGTGGGCTTTCTATGTTCTGGACGTATCCGGCCATGGCGTTCCGGCGGCGTTATTGTCCGTTTCGTTGACGCGCATGATCGATCAAACGTCGATTTCCATCGGCCCCGCGCATGACGAGAACCTATCGATGATGGCGTCCGACGAGTTGTACGATCCCCAAAAGGTCGTACAAAAACTCAACCGCCGCTTTCCGGGCGACGACGCCACATTTTGCACGCTGCTTTACGCCATCCTCAACGTCCAAGACGCCAGCGTAACTTGGATTCGGGCGGGTCACGTGCCTCCCCTTTTGATCCAGCAAAATGGAAAGAAAGCGGAATATCTCTACGAACCGGCGGGAATATTCATCAGCAACATGTATTATGAAGACGAGAATTTACAAACCAGTAAAATTATGCTGGAACCGGGAGACCGCTTTGTTTTGTTTTCGGACGGAATCACGGAAGCGATGAAGAATTATCAGGAATTCGGCTTCGATCGATTTGCGGATGTCATGCTCGACGCCGCCTCGCTTCCCTTGGAATTGTCCATTCATTCGGCTCTCAGCAGCGTATCGGAATGGACAGGCGTATCGAAATTCGATGACGACGTTACCCTGCTGGCGTTGGAAAGGATTCATAACGAAGGCTGAGCGAGGAAAGGCGTATCGGACCATGAGCCGTCATTGGAACCTATCGCCGGACGCATCGATCAAGATCGCTCCGCGATTATCCAACCCGGCGTTGATCCGCAAGATGGTCAATTCGCTTTCCGAAAACGAGCAATGCTTTCGGCTGGCTATTAACGATGGGGGGAGCGATTTTTCGAAAGAATTCGCCATGGCGGTTGCCTTCCATGAAAATACCGACCGGACGCGGAGAAGAGGCTATGGATTGCAAATCATCAAAACCTTCGTAGATGAAGCGCATCATGTCTATGAACCGAATCTCGGCAATAAACTGATTCTTACGAAAAATCTGCGCAACGATCTTTAATCCCCCCAACCGCTTCATGCGATAGAAGAAGTAGTTTATATTTTTTCTATGCGCGGGAGAAAATTTAAATTTCGCCGCGCGTTTTTCGTAATATAAGCGATGATAGAGCTATTGAATTTGGGCGATGACTTTACTTTATTCAATGGATTTGACGGAGAAACTGCAACGCGAGGATGCCGGTTTGCGTTAGGAGGGGTAAATGAAAGGGAAACTTATGTCGATAGGATGGGGACTAGCGGGGATGCTCTTGGCGGAGCTTCCGGCTTTTTCCGCCGAATCCGCCGCACCTATAATGGCGGCGACGGGAACGTTGCGCTTCATTAATACGGCTTTCGAGAACGCTTCTCCTTTGAATTGGGAAATTGACGCCGAAGGCCGCATTCTGATCAGCCTGATTTACGATCATGAACGATCATCTCCCAATCGCGCCAACGGCCATTGGTTTTTTCAAGTCGAAGCGGAGCCTGGCGCTTCCTTAACAATTCTCTTACAAAATTTTGATAATATATGGAATGGAAGATGGGGTTCGCCCGTTTCCGACCGGACGAATGTCTACCTTTCCGCCGATGCAAAGGAATGGACAATTCTTCCGGCGCAAAAGACGAAGGATAACCGCATTCATTTTACTATGCGCATGGAGAGCGATAAAGTTTTTGTCGCCCGAATGCCGCCTTATCGCTTGAGCGATTTGGAGAAGTTGAAGAAAGAGATCGCGTCGAATCCTCTGGTGGAAATCACGCCCATCGGACGCACCGTGGAAGGGCGGGAACTGGAAATCATCCGCGCCGGAAAGCCGGATGCGCCCTTCCGGGTACTGATCCGCGCGCGCGCCCATCCTTGGGAGGCGGGAGGCAATTGGGTAGTGGAAGGCTTTCTCCGCCAATTGTTGAAAGACGACGAGGCGGGGCGTCGATGCCGAGAGCGCTATTGCGCCTATATCATGCCCATGGCGAATAAAGACGGCGTGGCGCGGGGTTATACGCGCTTCAATGTTTTGGGCATGGATCTGAATCGCAAATGGGATATTCCCGCCGATCCTCGCGCTCCCGAAAACCAGGCTCTGGAAGCTTGGCTGGGGCGAATGATCGCCCAAGGACAACGTCCGCATCTGGCGATCGATCTGCATAACGACAACGGCGGGAATATTCATGTCAGCCGTCCCGACAGTCCGAACGCCGAAGCGTACCTCGCCAACATGGAACACTATGAGAAATTAATGCGGAAATATACATGGTTTACGGAAGGTTCCACAGGTAAAGATTTCCGCAATCCCGGCTCGTTCGGCGAGGGTCTTTTAGAGCGATTCGGCGTTAACGCTTTGGTGCAGGAGCTCAACTGCGATTGGATCGCGGGCTTGAATAAAGCGCCGGAAGCGAAAGATTGGGAACTGCTTGGCGCACAGTATTGCGAGGTTTTTTACCGGTATTTTGGAGAAGAGTAGTCGCGTAGGGTTGGCTAAAAGCCGCGTAGGGTGGGCTCAAAGCCGCGTAGGGTGGGCTCAAAGCGAAGCGTAGTCCACCAATATCTCTAACAGATACTGTTTTATACGAGTTGGTATTATAACCCAATAAATCGAGGATATCCCAGTGATCAAAGTCGATGATTATCATAAAACCTATCGGGAAACGGTCGCCGTAGAAGGATTGAGCTTCGAAGTCGGTCCCGGCGAAATTCTGGGATTGGTGGGTCCCAACGGCGCGGGAAAAACAACGACGCTGCGAGCGATATGCGGCATCATTCCGCCCACCAAGGGGCAACTCTTCGTGGCGGGGTGCGACATCGTCGAAAATCCGGTCGAAGCTAAAAGACAAATCGCCTTCATCCCCGACGACCCTCACTTGTTCGATACGCTGACGGTTTGGGAGCATTTGAAATTCGTCGCATCCGCCTACCGGGTGGAAAATTACGAAGAAAAAGGCGCAGCGCTTTTGAAAAAGTTTGAATTGGAGGAGAAGCGCAACGCCTTGGCGCAGGAACTTTCGCGGGGAATGCGTCAGAAAACAGCCATCTGCTGCGCCTATCTACACGATCCCAAAGCGTTGTTGTTCGACGAACCGCTCACCGGACTCGATCCTCGCGGCATCCGCACCTTAAACGATACGATTGTGGAGAAATCGCAGGCGGGCGCCGCCATCGTCATCAGTTCGCACTTGCTCTCGCTAGTAGAAGATTTATGCACCCATCTTCTCATCATGCACAAGGGCAAGAAACTCTTTTCCGGTTCGATCGCGGAGGCGCGCTCCGCCTTCGGTAAAGAGGGCGCCGACTCGACCTTGGAAGAACTCTTCTTCCGGGCGACGGAAGGCGAAGCCGAACCTGCGGCGGCGGTACAGGAATAAATTATGAGCTTCATGCAAATTCCCTATTTTTCCTCCCCCAAGCTTGGGGGAGGTTAGGAGGGGGTTGCGTTAAGTCTAATAAAATCAACCCCCCTCTAACTCCCCCCAAGCTTGGGGGGAGAATTTATTAGTTAATTTTATCAATTTTGCAAGAGGCTTATCATGATCAATTCCTCGCTGCTTTCCCTCAAGAAATTGCAATATCGCGCCCGGATTCGCTATACGTTTCGAGGATTGAAAACCTTGCGCGGCGCGATCTATTTCGCTTTGGGCGTCATCATGTTTTGTTTGTGGCTCGGCCCGCAAATCATGATGCTCTTCATGAATTCGCGCCATAAAAATCCCGTGGACGAGGCGATTGTAGGGACGGGGCAAACCGCTCTTCCTCTTGTTATTTTTCTGTTCTGCCTGATGCAACTTATACTCAAAGCCAGCGAAAATTCCATTTATTTTACGCCGAGCGAAGTGGATTTTTTGTTCGCGGGGCCTTTCAAGCGCAGCGAGTTGCTGTTTTATAAATTGACGGGAATGTTAATGACAACGCTATTTCCCGCCATTATCTTTCCTATCTTTCTTGGCCGCTTCGCTCATTCTTGGATCGCCTTATTCGCAGGCACTTATCTCACGCTTCTCTTTATACAAAACTTGGGAATGACAAACGTGATGATCCGCCAGATCGTCACGGAACGCGCTTTTACTTTGACGCGAAAGATTATTGTGGGATTTGTGGCGGCGATGGCTCTGTTGGGAATCTACCAAGTTATAAAAAATTCCGGGACGGAAATAGGATATATCGCCGCGTGGAATCAATTCACCCATTCCTGGATGGGAACTATGCTCATGGCTCCCTTTCAGGCTCTCGCCAACGCCATGTTGGCGAAAAACGTTTTTCCGGAACTGTTGATATGGGGCGGCATAGCCGCAGCTATGAACGCCGTTCTGCTGGTTCTCATCTTTCGTCTCGACGCGAATTTCCTGGAAACGGCGGTGGCAGTCAGCCAAAGAGTCTATGAACGCGCTCAACAGATGAAACGCAACCGGGGAGTTGCATTCCCAACGAAAACCAAAGCGGGAATAACCATGCCTTCGTTTCCGTGGCTGGGCGGCGCGGGGCCAATTCTCTGGCGGCAATTCACTAACGCTTACCGCCATTCGAAAACCCTATTCATTCTGTTGCCTATCCTATGCCTTGCTTTCGGTCCGTTTCTCTTCATGTTATTTACCAAAGGCGATAAGGGAGGCGAAGCGATCTATACGCTTTTGGGGATGGTGGTTTGGATGTCGGTTCTCTTCACGGAATGGGTGGCTTTCGATTTCCGCAGCGAGATGGAACGCATGGACTGGCTTAAAATTTTGCCGATTCATTCTCTCGCCATCGCCTTGGGTGAAATCCTGGTTCCGGTTTTGATCTATACGATCTTCGAAACGCTGCTGTTCGGCGGCTTGGCGATTTTCTTTGCGTCGATGAGATGGACGTTATTATTAACGTTGGCTTTTCTGCCATTAATCAATTTTATCATCTTCGGCGTGGATAATTTTATCTTCTTGGTTTTTCCCGTTCGTATGATTCAAACGCAACCGGGAGATTTTCAAGCCTTTGGCCGGATGATGTTGATTTTCATGTTGAAATTCCTTCTTTTAGCCGCCACTATCGGCGCGACAGCGGGATTGGGCTGGTTGGTTTATTGGCTGAGCGGCTTTTGGTCTGCGTTTTTTATTACGGCGTGGTGTCTCCTTTTGCCGGAAGCGATCTTATTCATTCCAATAACGGCGTGGGCTTACGAGCGATTCGATCTCAGCGTAGACTCGCCGGCGGCTTGATGTCAAAAAGTCAATTTCAAGATCAGAAAACAACGCCCTTATCGTTCTTCAGCGAAAGGGCGTTTTCTTTTATATCCCAACCTGCTTGCATCGCGTAACCAATCGCATATCTATTCGTTTAATAAAGCCAAAAGGAGAAAGCGGCGCTTCCCTATCCTTTCTATCCATCCATAATAAATCGCAATGAAGCCAATCCGATCTTCGCTGGATGGGAAATCTTTGGAGGTTGAAACAATGTCGAAAGTGAAAATGACGGCAGCTGGAATAGGAATTTATCTCTTTTTTGCGTCTTTATGCGGCGCGCAAACTATCAAATTCTTTCCCGTCGCTTCGCCGGATCAAAGTGTCAGTTTCGTGGTCATGTTGACAGATCGAGGCGAGGAGAAAGGATGTTTAATCTATAACCTTTTCTATAAGAATGACGCCGTCATTGGCGATTCGCGCTTAGGATTCGAAATGAAAGACGCCCCGGCGTTAAAAAATCATTTCGTTTATGCGGATTCCAAACAGGAAATTCATGACGATGTTTTCACGCCGATTTACGGCGAAAGAAAAACCTCTGCCAACCATTACAACGAAGCCCAGATCGATTTTCGGGAAAGCGATAAGCCCAACCGGCTGCTGCGCATAAGAGTGCGATCATACAACGAGGGCGCGGCATTCCGCTACGAATTTCCCGAACAGCCGGAGCTGAAGGATTTTACGATCGCATCGGAATTGACGCAATTCAACTTGTTTTTCAACTTTATGATGTATCAGGAGCATGGAACGGAGGGGGAATACAGCCGCCTGCAAATCAGCAGCGCCTCGTCCGAATGCGAAACTCCGCTCACCATCGAAATGGGCATCGATCCGGTAATGTGCATCATGGAGGCGCAGTTGGACAATTATTCCCTGATGCGGCTCTCGCCCGTTAAAGGGTTGTCTCACGCTCTCGCCGCCGATCTGGCCGGTCCCGTCAACGCCGCCCCGCCTTTCGCTTCGCCTTGGCGGGTCATCTTATTGGGAGATAAACATGGCGATTTGATCGAGCGCAGCGATTTTCTTCTCAAACTCAATCCTCCCATCGCTCTGAAGGACTCGTCTTGGATCAAGCCGGGCAAGGTTATACGTTGTACTCAACTGAATACGGAAGGCGGAAAAGAATATATCGACTTCGCTGAAAAACATAAAATCGACTACGTTCATTTCGACGCGGGCTGGTACGGTCCGGAATGGGAGAAAGATTCCGACGCCCGCAAACCTAAGGAGGATTTGGATTTACCCTTCTTGATCGACTACGCCAAGAAGCGCCATATTGGAATCAGCCTCTATGTCAATCGCAACGCTTTAATGACGCAATTGGACGAAATCTTGCCCCTTTATCGGAAATGGGGCGTTAAAGCGGTGAAATTCGGCTTTGTTGAAGTTGGAAGCCAGGCTGCGATGCGTTGGTTGGCTGAAGCGGTCAAGAAAGCCGCCGATTGCCTATTGATGGTGGATATCCACGACGCCTATCGCCCCTCCGGCCTTAGCCGCACCTATCCCAACCTCATGACCCAGGAAGGGGTGCGGGGCAACGAGCACATGCCCGCCGCCGGACATGACGCGATTTTGCCATTTACCCGTTTTCCGGCGGGGGCGGCGGATCATACCATTTGTTATTATACAAACCGCATGAAGACGACGCGCGCCCATCAATTGGCGGCCTCCGTGGTTTATTACAGCCCATTGCAATTCCTCTTCTGGTACGATAAGCCATCCGATTTTCAAGGCGATCCGGAGATGGAATTTTTCGAAAATCTTAAGACGGTTTGGGATGAAACGAAAGTGATTCAAGGCCGCATCGGCGATTATGCCGCCGTCGCCCGTCAAAGCGGTCAGGAGTGGTTTGTTGGCTGTATTACCGACGAGAATGCGCGAGTTTTGGATATCCCCCTTACTTTCCTGACTCAAGATGCGAAATACGTTGCGCATATTTATTCCGACGGAGACGAGAAAGACGGAACCAAGGTGAAGATCGAGCGCTATCTCGTTGATTCCGCTACGGTAATTCAAGCAAAAATGGCGGCCAGCGGCGGCTGCGCCATGCGTATCGTCCCGGCGGCGGCGGCGGATTCGAAATCATGGCGACAATATGTAAATCCTGACTTTTCAAGATAAATCATTGATAACGTTGCGCGATAAATATCCTTATGCTATAATAACATTATAATATTATAATGAATTGTAGCGGTTAAATCCACCTCTGAAGGATTACGGGATATTATGATAAAAACTCTGAAGTACATTAATGCTTTTTTCATCCAATTGCCCGGCATAAAACAAGTAACGTATGGATATTTATTCTATATCGGGATTGGTTGGCTTCTTTTGTGTTTGCCTTGGTCGCAAGTTAAGAATGACGTGTCCCCTCTGGACAACCTTTTCGTTTCCGCTTCCGCCATATCCACAACGGGGCTTTCCCCCGTGTCTGTATCCGATAGTTATACTTTTTTTGGTCAATTGGTGGTTTTAGCGTTGATTCAATTTGGCGGAATTGGATATATGACGGTCGGCTCTTTTATTATTCTGATCCGCAAACAATCCCTGCCGGAAAGCCGAGTGGACGTATCGCAAAAGGTGTTTTCGCTGCCAGCTGGTTTTAAAATGGAAAAGTTCATCTTCAGCGTGATCTATTTCACTTTGTTGATCGAACTCGTCGGCGCCGTAGCGCTCTATTATGTTTTTCAAACGTTGCAAGCGCCCTTGCCTTTATGGAGCGCCGTTTTTCACAGCGTTTCGTCTTTTTGCACGGCGGGATTCGGCCTCTACAACAACAGTTTCGAATCCTATGGCGGAAGCGTACGGCTGAACGCCGTCATCGCCGCACTCAGTTACGCGGGCGCCATTGGCTTTATTGTATTTGTCGATATTTGGCGCTGCGTAAAAGGCAGCGTGAAAAGCATCACCTTGACCAGCAAGATCATATTGCACGCTACGTTTTGGATTTCCATCATTGGAACTATTCTGTTATTTGTAGCCGAACCAAGTTTTCAAACTCTTCCAGCGGAAAAACGATGGCTGGCTTCCTTTTTCCAAGCCATGACGGCCATGACCACCGTCGGTTTCAACACGATGCCCATCGGTATGCTGTCCAAAGCGTCGCTCCTGCTCATTATCATTCTGATGGTGATCGGCGCTTCCCCTTCGGGGACGGGAGGTGGATTGAAATCGACGACGTTCAGCGCCATCATCGGAATCATGAAAAGCGCCATACGAGGTTCGTCTGAAGTGACTTTTTGGGGACGAGCGATTCCTATCGATCGTTTGATGACGGCCACCGCGACGTTAGGTTTTTACTCTGCGTTGCTGATTACGGGCGTTTATCTGCTTTCTTTAACGGAATCTTTTAAATTCGAGGAAATATTTTTCGAAGCCGCTTCCGCCCTAGGCACGGTAGGATTGAGTACGGGGATTACGGCTTCGCTGTCGCATTTGGGGAAACTGATTATTATTTTCTTGATGTACGCCGGGCGGTTGGGCGCGTTGACGTTCGGCATGGCCTTCTTCCTGCGGGATCGCTCGTTCCAAAGCATCGAAGAGGACCTGGCCGTATGATAATATAAATCTGCTTTGAGTTTGTTGTTTTTAAAATTCCTCTCCCAAGATAGGGAGAGGTTAGGTGAGGGTTGATAGTATTAATCTAAATTATTTCCTCACCCTAGCCCTCTCCCACAGGGCCTGATCTTTACCCACAAGTATTGAGGAATTATGAATACCTGAATCGAGATTGTCGGGAATAAAGAATAACCAAGTTGGTTAGTCAACCCGCCGTTAAAACGGCGGACTATTATCGTTTGCCCCTTTAAAGGGGCATTTGATAATAGCCCAGCCTTTCAAGGCTGGGAGAGAAAAACACATGTTAACTCCATAGAATCCGAATCGTCCGTGAAATCTGCGATTCGAAATTTTCGTGGTATTCGCGCCCTTTCGTGTTTTCGCGATTCGAAAACGTGAAAAATGAAACTTTCTTCCGCCCTTGATTAATGGGGCGCCAAGGGCAAGGTTGTTTTTGTCCTTGAGTAATCCCCTCGACTTGTGGGTAAAGATCAGCCCACAGGGCGAGGGAATTAATATCGCCATTAATAAACGCTGCCCGGCTCGACGGGTCCCGTCGTTACGATATCGCCGGAACTGCGCAAACCATTTGAAGCCTCGTAGGGGAAAATGCGGTAGGCCGCGCCATTATTGAATCCTTCGCGGCCATCGGGGCCGACGCTCAGGACGGAATATTTGGCGCCGCGAATCCAGCAATCGTTATACAAAGGAACTCCTTTGACGAATCCTGGTTCCTGGTCGAAATTTTCAAAGACGTAGTATCCAGCGTGCAGCGTGATGGACGTGTCCCCTTTAAAATTGATAGGATCGGAAAAGGGATCGCGGGGGATGAAGGAGATATAAGCGATCGGCGTGGTCAGAAGGGCCAGTTCATCGTTGCGGTTGATGACCTCGCGGCGCAAGTATTGGTTATTGTCCATGCGGTACATTTCCATCGCCGTACGGATGGAACGCAACTCCGCATTGACTCGGGCGACTTTGGCCCGCAGCTGAGCGTTTAAAAAATTGGGAACCGCAATGGCGGACAAGATGCCGATGATGGCGACGACGATCAATAATTCGATTAAGGTAAAACCATACAGCCTCTTTTTCATCTTTCTTTACCTCCCCAATAAGAGAACGAATTGTATGATATATAGAGCCTCTTGCAAAACTCCATAATTCCTCCCCCATGCTTGGGGGAGGTTAGGTGGGGGTTGCTTTAAGTCTAACATAATCAACCCCCCTCTAACTCCCCCCAAGCTTGGGGGGAGAATTTAAAAGCGGATTTTATTAATTTTGCAAGAGCTTCATATAAATAAATGCATTTAATGTATTTATAATTGCTTGTTATGTAATTCACTTAGGGTATCCCGCGGCGACAATATAGACGGGTTTTTCCTCCGGTTGTAGTCCCATGATTTTTTGTTCTTCGGACGAAACGACCGATCCTATCGGTACGGCGCCAAGGCCCAATGCCGTGGCTTGGAGAAGGAGATTCTGGGCGGCGTGTCCCGCTTCGAGGTGGACGTAGCGCACCGCTTCTTCTTTGTATTTTATCGCCGTTCGCTCGAATACAGCTGCGATGACGAAGATGCAAGGGGAGCCGTAGACATTGCCTGGCGCCAGGCTTTCCTTGGTGAATTTCTCCCGTTGGTCTCCAGAAAGAATCGAGACGACGGCGTGCTCTTCGGGAAGGTAGTGATAGATTCCGCTGGGGAGAATTACGTATAGTTCCAAGGGATAGGTCGCCCCGGCGGAGGGGACGGTGCGGCGATTTTGATCCGGACGGTTGATTCCCTGCGCCGCCCAGAGGAGTTGTCCCACGATTTCCCATTTGGGAACTTCCGGCGTGAAGGAGCGAATCGATTGGCGTTGCCAAAGGATTTCTTCCAGGGAGGCTTTGCCTTTGGTTATTGCTTTGGGCAGTTGAATTTTCTGCGGCGTTTCTTTTTTTTCTTCCGCATAGAGCGATAACGGAATCAAACTTAGGGCGATCATCGATAGTAAGTTGGCCAAGAAGATTTTCGGTCGCATGGGATTTCTCCGCGTTTGTTGAAAAACGATGTTCGATTTCCAAGCAAAACGAGAACGAGTCTCTTTTCAAGGGTTCCAGAATATCCCATTGGACAAAATGAAAATCAAGAGATCGATTACGTTCGAATCGCAGGAAGTAAGCGATCTTTCAAAGAGGTTTATAAAAGGCCGATTCCAAGGTAGGATAAAATAATAACCATATTGAATGAGCATTCTTGATTCGACGACGATGAAACCAGCCGTCCTGATATCCGGCGACCTTGTTCAATACCTCGAAACGGGCGCGATAAAAAAAATCTCTTTTCACGATTTAACGGGCGCAAACTATCCGTGGGAAGTTAGCGTACAAACCATCCCCAAACTGCAAATCCTTTTAATGAAAATCGAAGAGGATGTTCGATCCCGATTTCCGGATCAGGAAATTACTTGCGTCTCATCCGGCCAAGGAATGTATTGGTTGTCGAACGCGAGCATGGAGCGTTTTCTGCGCTTGATGGAGACGAAAGTATCCCGCTTGAAATTCGAGGGTCCTCTTCCCATTTGGAATTGCGCATCGACGGAGTTATTTTCTTTTCATGTTGACAACCTGAGGCGGTTGATTCTGGCGGTTGCGCACGATGCGGCGTTGTTGGAGCGTCTTAAGCCGCATATCGACGGTCAACATGAATATCTGGCGCGGGAATTCAAGACGGGCGAACAAAGTCTCCAAGCCTTTTTGCCGGAAATTATCAAACAGGCGTCTCTATTTAACAATTTCCGCTCCGATGACATCGACTTCTACGAGCGCTGCCGCGTCACTCGCGAATTGCTAGGGCGTAGAGAGACATCGGTAGAGGAACTTGGGTATTCCTTGGAGCGGTTGGATCGGGTGGAAGCCGTATTGAAAACGAGATGCGAAAAGGCATTCCCCTTATTCTCGCAGCGAGTCGAGTCGATTTACCATCAAATGAAAGAGGCGCTGCGGCGGAGCGAAAGCGCTCAATTGAACCGCGCCAACCGGTGGGAACTGCTTTTCGACTCGGCGGGCGGCGTTCCGGAAGGATTCCACGGATATGCGAAATTGACCGCCAAGGAAAGAGATGGATTGATCTCCTTCGTCGATTCGAGAGAAACGGAACTTGGCCAAAGTCCTTTGGGACAAGAAACGTTGTCCCGCGCTCGGGAAGCGCCCGCTGAAATCCTGCGTGAAATCGCTGCTCCGCCAGCAATCGCTATTGCGCCGGCGGCGGAAGGAATCGCCTTGAGCGATCAGGAGATCGTCGATCTGTTGGCGGGCAAAGCCTACGCCGCCAACGATGCGCTTCCGGCGGAAACTTCGCCGTCTCCATCCAAAAAGACAAAAGACGATTACAAACGGATGGCTTTTACGACTCGCCGCCGCTGAGCCGAAATTCGCCTGATTATATAACACCGCGCCGGTTGCGCATCAAGCGCGAATGGCATTGCGCTTATTCGTGCCGAAGCGCTTCGATGGGATCGAGATTCGCCGCGCGAATTGCCGGGTAGATTCCGAAGATGATGCCTACGGCCATGCTGATGCCCAGCGATAGAATCAAACTAAAAGCGTTGACGACCGTCGGCATTTCCGCGAAGAAAGTAATCAGAAGGGGTATTAAGATTCCCATACCCATTCCGATCAGCCCTCCCGTCGTAGAGAGAACGACGGTTTCGATGAGAAATTGAGTGACGATTTGTTTTTTCTTGGCGCCGATCGCGCGCCGGATTCCAATTTCCCGCGTCCGTTCCGTAACCGACGCCAACATGATGTTCATAATGCCGATGCCGCCGACGAGCAGGCTGATGCCCGCGATCGAACCCAGCACGATATTGAAGGTCCGCTTGGTTTCTTCGGCCTGCCGCAGCAAGGCTAACGGCACGTTGACTTTATAATCGACTTTTTTGTGGAATTGCTTCAGCATTCTTTCGATTCCGGCGGCGACGGCTTCGACGTTATCGGTGGAATCCACTTCGACGATGATTTGATGCAATTCGACCATTTCTCGCGATTGCGAGCCGGCGACGGTTCGCGCGAAGATGTCGCCATATCGTTCTTGGGCTACGTCGATCGGAATATACGCGTCGATTTCCTGATCGGGAGTTTGAACGTCGCCGCCGACGGTTCCAGCGTTTTGGACGATGCCGATCACTTCGAAATAATCGCCGCCCAATCGCAGCGTCTGGCCGATGGTTCCTTTCGCGGCCAACAATTTGCGGACGCCGTGCTCCGTCAACACGACGACGTTGGCGTGGTCGTCGAGGTCCCGCTGCACTAATATTCTTCCCGCCGTGATAGGCCGTTGCACCAAATCGAACCAGATGGGAGTCGTACCTACTACCCGCAATTCCATAGCGCGTTCGCCCAATCGTCCCTCTTTGCGGATTTCTTTTACCGGAACCGTTCGCTTAACGTGGGGAAAACATTCGTGAATGCGCCTTTCGTCGTCGTAGAGCAAGCCGTAGATGCTCATCATGATGCGGACATTGGTCATGGATTCTTCTTCGATCGACTTGGCCGAAGAGATGATAATGTTGTGGCTTCCCAATTTACGGATGCGGTCGAGCGCTTCCTTGCTGGCCCCTTCGCCCACGGCCAGCATGGCGATCACGCTGCCGACGCCGAAAACCACTCCCAACATCGTGAGAAACGAGCGTAATTTGTGAAGCAACAGATTTTTAATTCCGAGTTTGACTTCCCGGACGTGTTTGATGAGTACCATTATTCCTTACCCTCGATGCGCTCGATTTTCCCGTCTCTCATGTGAAGGCGGCTCTTGGCGTATTCCGCGATGTCTCTTTCGTGCGTGACCATGATGATGGTTTTGCCTTGTTCGTTCAGTTCCCGAAGCAGGTTCATGATCTCCACGCTGGTGTGGGAATCGAGGTTGCCGGTGGGTTCGTCGGCCAAAAGAATGGCGGGATCGTTTGCGAGAGACCTGGCGATCGCCACCCGCTGCTGCTGCCCGCCGGACAACTCCATCGGACGATGGTTCAACCGTTCTTCCAAACCGACAAGTTTGGCCAACGCGCGCGCTTTTTCGGCGCTCTCTTCCATTTCCCATCCCTTATAATAAAGAGGCAACTGGATGTTTTCCTCGACGGTGGATTGGGGAATCAAGTTGAAACTTTGAAAAATAAATCCTAAATGCTTGAGACGCATATCGCTCAGTTGATCGTCGTCAAGGGCGCTTACGTCATGTCCGCTTAGCCAATATCGTCCCGACGTCGGGCGGTCGAGGCAGCCGAGAAGATTGAGCATCGTGCTTTTGCCCGAACCGCTGGGGCCTAGAATCGCCCAGAAGCTGCCCGTTTGAAACAATATGGTTACTCCGTCTAGCGCTTGAACGATTTGCGTCCCCATATGGTAGACTTTTTTAACGTTTTCCAGCTGCGCCGCCGCGCCGTTGGATGGAAAAGAATTCATCGTCATTGGGATTCGGAACCGCCTTGCTGGGGAGCTTGTTCCTGGCCGCCTCGGCGCGGAGGTTGTCCCCCGTTTTGTTGGGATCGCTGCCGCATCGCGTCTCGTTCTTCCTGCGACATATTTTGGAAGCGCTGGCGCATCTGTTCGCGTTGTTCAGGGGTCATGTTTTGAAAATCAGGCCTGCCGCCGCCCATCTGACCGCCGCCCATTTGACCGCCTCCCGGTTGTCCCTCGCCTGGTTGCCGATTTTGGAAGCGTTGCCGCATCTGTTCGCGTTGTTCAGGAGTCATGTTCTCAAAATCGGGCCTCCCGCCGCCGGTACGTCCTCCTCCCGAACGCCGTCCCGAGTTTGCGCCATCCATACCGGGCATGGCTTGATCCGCTCCCGGCTGCGAAGGACGTCCCATCTCCGATCCTGGCTGGGGTAATGGATTGGCGGCTTGATTTTCTTTGGCTTCCTTTAGAATTTGCGGAATATCGTCGGCGTTTTTGAAACGATCTTCTCCGGATACCTCCGCGGAAGAAAGCGGAGGATTCGTCCATACGATCTCTCCTTTTTTCAAACCGCTCTTAATTTGGGCAAGCCGGTTGTTATCCAGCCCCAATTCGACCGTGCGTTGTTCCCATTGATTCTCTTTGGCCACATACACGGAGAATTTATCTCCGATGCGCAATACGGCGGGAATAGGGACATACACGGCGTCTTCAAAATAGTCGACGATAATAGCCGCCTCGCAGCCCATGCCGCTGCGCAATTCGTCTCCATTGCCATCGATGAAAACCTGGGAGTCGTATACTTTTAGATCGGGATTCATGAAGATGCTCTGGGCGTTAGGCAGCGGAGCGATCGTAGCTACTTTGCCCGTAAATACTTTTCCGGGTACGGCGTCCACCGTGATGCGGACGGGCATGCCAATGCGGACTTTTTCCAGACTGGATTCCTGAAGCTTCACTTCCGCCATATAGGAGGAAGTAGTCGGCAAGTGAATCAGTTCTTCCCGTTCGCGAACCTGCCGTCCTTCCTGCAGAGGTTGATCGTTGCCGCCGAACATGCGCCGCCCCATTTGCACGCTGGTGGCGTAAACAACCAAACCGTCCATAGGCGCCTTGATGACGGCTTTGCCAATCTGATCGTTGATTTTCTGCAACTTGTTTTGTTCTTGCTGGTATTCGGATATTTTCGCTTGCAGCGCCGCCGAGGCTTGTACGATATTGGCGTTCGCTTGCCGTTTGGTTCTTTCCAAAGCCATATCCGCTTGGGAAACGTCGCTGACCAATTGTGCGATTTGCCGTTTGTAAGTGAATTGTTGAAGAAGTTCCAAATCGGTTTGAGCTAAATCTTTTTGAATTTGAATTCGAGTAGCCGAGAGTACGTCCGTTTGCAATTCGGACTGAGACAGATATTTTTGATCGAATAAAATCTTCGACCATTTGACTTTTTCTTGCGCCAGATTCAGTTCTTCTTCCCGTTGTTTGATCATGGAGAGAGATTCTTTTTCCAATTTGGGGAATTCGCCCTCAAGATATTTCCTCAAATCTTGTTTGGCGAATTCAAAGACTAAATCCGCCTTGTCGATATCGCTTTGCGCCTGGCTTTCCACGATCGCCAGATTCTCCCGCGCATTGATAAAAGCGGCCTCGGCGTTTTGCACTTTGATTTCCTGATCGACTCTCTGGTCGATCAAATTGCTGACGTCCAATTCAACCAGGATGTCGCCGGTTTTGACGCGGTTTCCTTCGGGAATGATGAAGAGGATCGTGCTCGATCCTTCCAGTTCGTTTTTGATGATTTCCTTGTTGCGCGCTTGAATGGTTCCCGCCACATCGACGCTGATGGTGAGCGGTCCTTGCTGCACTTCGTACGTCGGTTGGTTGCGGAGGGGATTCTCCTGCAGACGATTGTTGATGGTGGCGTAACTGATCCCCGCGACGGCGGCTAAGGCGACGATGACGAACCAGAAGGATTGGCGGCTCAAAATTCCTTTTTTCGATAGATTGGGTTGCGCGTTCATTTTTTTAACTCCTGGGGAGAATATTCTTTCCACATTCCATTTTCGTCGACGAGCAAAACATCGAGATCGCGCTGCAATTCCAATTCGGCTATGCGGTAACGAACCATAGCCGACGTCAGCGAGTTTTGCGACGAGAGCAACGCCCGTTGCGCTTCCAACACGTCGCGGATGATGACCCGTCCTGCTTGCAGCGAAAGATTGGTGCTAGTTACGCGTCGCTGGGCTAGATTTACGGCTTGCGCTTGAATTTGCAGGCTGGCTCGGGCGTCTTGCAAAGTGCGCAATCGGCTGCGAATGCTCAATTTGATGGAATCTTCCGTATCCTGCAAATCGCGAGATGCTTGTTCCAGGTCTAAGATGCGTTCCCGGTAGGTTTTGATTTCCTGGGTTCGTTCGATGGGCAAATCCAGCGTCAATAAAGCATTATATCTTCCTTTTTCGAAGTTGAGATCGCCGCCGCTTTTAGCGCTTCCCAATAACGTCAATTCCGCTCGCAAATCGTCCGCCGCCACCACCAATTTTCGTTGCGCATCGTAGACTCTTCCGATGGAGGCGCGCAAATCGAGCCGGTTATCCAGAGCCAGTTGGATGGCCGCATCGACGTCCAATTCCATAGGACCGGCGTTTTCTTGCGTCAACGGACGCAGCTCGACGGGAGCATCTGCGGCGGGCACTTCTTTTTCCATCGCATCTATGCCGCTGCTTTGCGAGATGGACTTCGTCGATTCGGTCAACCGCGTCAGTTCTTCCCCATCGAGTTCAATATTCGCATCGGGCGGCAATCCCAAGGACATTTTTAAAGAATCCAACCGGTTTTGATAAGATATCTGGGCGCTGATCCATCCGTTGCGGGCGCTTAATTCGTCTTGGATGGTTTGATCGACTTCGATCGGCGATTTTTTCCCCGCATCGGCTTGGCGGCGCATGAGCCGGGTGTAGGTGATGGAGCGTTGATAATTGGCTTCGGCGTTGTCGATTTGATCGATGGCCTGCAAAACCGATAGATATTCCGAGGCGATGGAAACCGCAAAAGTACGTTTGTATCGCTCGAAAGTGTAGATGGCATAGACGGCATTGCGTTCGGCTTGGGTTAAATTTTCCGCGAAGATGTGTTTTCCCGAACCGCGCAACAGGGGAATAGTGATCGAGGCGTCTCCCGAAGCATCGATGTCCGTTTTGTCGAAGGGATTCAGCATTTTAATCAGATCGAAGCCGATTCTGGCGGAGAGTCCCACGCCGTTCAACAATTGACGGGAGAATCCGCCCGATTCCGAGTTCGTAAAAGTGTTGGTTGTTTTATTGCCGCCTAAGTTGGATTCGATGGAGTTGCTCAGCGAACCGGAGAAGGTATTCCGGTAACGGTCGCGCGTCAGATCGAGATTGAGCGCCGCCAGGAAAACGTCTTCTTTTCTCGATCGATACTCCTGATTGTTTTTAGCAGCGACTTGCAGCGCATCCAAAAGTTTCAATCGCAGCGGTTCGCTGGCGTAGGATAGAGTGGCATGGGAAATCGCTGGCTGCGCTTTCCAATAATCGTCTTTAGGCCAAAAAGGAATAGCCTCGATATCCTTGGCGCTCAATGACGCCGGCGAACTGTAAGGCAGCATTTGATCGAGCATCAATTTTTTCCGCAAGGATTCTTCAGGCGATTCGAGAGAGAACGGTTCGATGCGGCCCAGGGCTTCCATTTGTTTTTGCTCGATGATTTTGTAGGCCGTTTGATCCAATTTTTCCCGGTATTTTCCGGGAGAGGAACAACCGGCCAGCATCATTGCGCCTATCCCGAAGGAGATCAGTTTAAATAGAGTATGTTTGCGCAAAGTATGTTCTCCTCATGCTCAAAATGTCTATTTCTCTATCTATGAAAAACGGTCCGCATCGCTGAAGATCGTTTTTTGAGTATAAAGAATCCCGGTTTCTGAGATCGGTATAATCTTTTGTTTTGGCTATCCGTTCGGCAACCAACGATAGAATTCAAATGAAATCATTTTCACCCTATAGGTCATGGCGATTGCATAAAAAGTTCCACTTAATATTTGCGATGAAATGATTTATTCCTCAATTAACCAACATTGGCCGTTTGCCAGCGGATACTCTGCTCCCGTTAGAATTTGCCGATATTAAGTCCTCTCTTGTTTTTAAGCCTTGAAAGGGTGAAATAAGATAGCCCAGGCCAACGGCTTGGGAACAGGATCAACAAAAACATTAAGCAATGAAAGAGCGAAATAATTAATTCGTATTTCTTCTCTTCATACGGCTAAATAGGTTCATTTTGGCAATGATTTTCTAAGGAAATCTTCCTTTGCATCATCATTTAAAAAAACCGCCCTTCCTCGCCGTCTGTGAATTTTCCGGGGTTGACGATCGGAGGCAAGGGCAAAATTTTTTTACTCTTGACGATTTTAGATCGGAAGATGGATCGCGTCGTTTGATCCATCAATCTTTTTCATCATTTATCACTCGTCATTTCTATTATCCTCACGCCGTTTTCCGCCGATTCAAAAGCGAGAGTAGGAAAAAGACGCCGAATAGAATCGAAATGACGAACAAGGAGGGCGGCAGCTTAAGGGCGATCCGGTCCGCGGCGATGACGCCCGCCGCCGACGAGACCAGGCCTATGACGAGAGCGATAGGGAACAGGTTTGCAAAACGTCTCGCTGTCAGGGCGGCGCAGGCGCCGGGCAGGATCAACAAAGAAGTAACGAGTACCATCCCCGCCGCTTTGACGGAGAAAACGGCGGCGGCCGTTAAGAGAAAGAATAAAAGATAATGCAGAAAACGGATGGGAACCCCGGTAAGCGCGGCGTATTGCGGATCGAAGCAGAAAGCGAAGAATTCCTTATATAGGAAGAGAATCGCAAGCAAGACGGCGGCGGCGATGCCTGCCAGCCAGTAAAGCTCCTGCGCGCTGACGGAAGCCAGACTTCCGAACAGATAGGGAGCGATATCCACAATTTGTTCTCCGCCATTTCGTTGCGCCAGAAATATTTGTCCGAGAACCATGCTGACGCAGAAATAGACGCCAATGGCGGCATCCTCGGAAATCGTTTCCTTGCGGCTGGTCCAGGCCATAAGCCAAGCCGCTGCGAAACAGAAGCCCAATGCGATGGCGTAGACTTTCGTATCCGGAGCGGAGAGGGCGGGATAAAGCCATAGTCCCAAAGCCAGGCCGGGCAGTGCGGCGAAACTAATCCCTTGCCCAAGGAACGCCATCCGCTTCGCATTGACGAATACGGAAAGAAGAGAGCACGAAAAGCCGATCAGCAATGCGGCCAAGAGCGTCCGTTGCAGAAAGGGATATTGCGCAAAATCATGAGATAGAAGTTGAGAAAAATCTTGAAGAGCATCCATCGAATTGTTTTACCACCGTCCCTGCGGTTGAAATTTCTTCCCTCTCCATTCCTTATCCGCTTCGAGCGCGGCGTCCAATTCGCATGGATAATCGCCGGAGAAAGGCTTGCGTTTGAACAATTCGGCCCGTTCGTGCCAATGCAGCGTTCCGTTCAGGCAGGCGATGCGCTCGGAGCATTGGGCTAGATGGCGAAGTTCTTGCGTAACCAGAATAATGGTTAGATTCATTTCCCGCTTGATCTCTTCGAGGCATTCGAAGAATTGCGTCTGCCCGTCGCTGTCCAAGCCTTTCAACGGCTCGTCCAACAGCAGCAAGCGCGGATAGGAAACCAGAGCGCGGGCAATCAGAATTCTTTGGAGCATGCCGCAGGAAATTTCTCCAATTAGGTTGTCTCGCAAATGATCGATGCGCAACCGTTCGAGCAGGAAACGGGCGCGTTGTTTGTATTCCCGCTGTATGGGCAGAAATTTGCCGCTGACGCCGATGGCGCCCATCAAAACGGCGTCATAAACGGAGGCGGGAAAAGCGAGGGAGAAAGCGGGACGTTGGGGCGCGTAGCCGACGCCGGAACGTCCGCGCCGCCAGCGCCGGGGCTTGCGTCCGAAAACGGCGATGCGACCGCGCGACGGCTTGATTTCGCCGAGCAAGGCTTGCAACAGCGTCGTTTTGCCCCCGCCGTTGGGGCCGGCGACGGTCAGAAAATCTCCTTCTTCTACCGCGAGATTGACGCCGCTAAGCACTTCGCGTCCCCCGCGCCGGATGGAGAGGTCTTGAATATCCACAACGGGATGAAAACCGACTCCCGCAGCAAGCGGGGAATGGATACGCCCGGCAGGTTCATCCATCAACGCCATTGGAAAGGCCTTTCTTGAACGAATTGAGATTGTAACGCATAGTTTCGATATAGGAGCCGCGTTCGGGATCGTTCGGCGCTCCTAAAGCATCGAGCGGCAAAACGTTGCCCGCCTTCTCTTCCTTTATAACGCGAAAGCCGCGCTTCTGGTTCGAAGTCTCGACAAAAATAACGGAGCGAGGCCGATTTCGCAACGCTTCCGCCAACTCTTTCCCATCGGCATATGCCGTTTCCGCAAGGCCGTAGCGCCGCGCAAACGGCGCGAAGGAGCCGCCTGCGATCGCGTACTCCTTATGAGGCAGGATAGCGAGCGCTTCGCCGATTTCGCGATGCAGCCGATTCAATGCGAGAAGATACGCCTGCGTTCGTTCTTCGATTTCACTCTCTTTTTCCGGGAGAATGGCTTTCATCCGGTCTGCAAGGCAGCGAACGGCTTCCTGCGCCCAGATAGGATCGAGCCACAAGCGGGGATTCGTTTCCCGTTCACTCTCGCTGGAAGAAGCGATCTCGGCGATGCGTTCTTCCTGCCATTTTTGCAAATCGATAATCTCCTGTTTTTCTTCCACGGCGTCTTGGATATATTCTGTCACCCATTCGTCCCATCCATACCCCACTCGCACAATCAATTTAGCCTGATGAATCCGTTTCGCCTGCGTCAAATCAAGTTCGCTAAAAGGCAGAACAGCAAGAGGAGGTTGAAGCAGAACAACCTGGGAACCGGATGGAGCGATGTTTTGACACCAATCGAATAAAGGGAAAAGCGCCGTTGCCGCCAGAATATCTTCTGGTTCGTTGGCGGTTTGGCAGAATTGCATAAAAACCGAAAGAAATACGGCGAGAAGGGCTATTGCCGTTCTTCCAGCCAAATTGTTCTTAGTTCTTAAGTTAAAATACCTCATTGGTCTTTTCATTGCATGGTTCTTTGTTATGCTAGTATTCTGCGGCATTTGGAATAATTCCCTCTTTCTCTGGGAGAGGGGATGGAATTGCGTAACATGAGTTATTGAGTATAAATTGAAACGTCTTCATCATGGCAGCCGATGTTATTTTCCGATAAACGCTCATCCTTGAGAAAATTGCGATTGAAAACCCCGGCCGCTTTCTGCCTGCCGGGATTTCACGCCGATCCGGTTTGGATCAAGACGCAAGCGGAATATATCGAGCAATGCTTCTCCCTCGTCCGGCAATATCTATTAGCCTGCCGGGCCGATCCTTATTATGGCGCATATCTCTCGGAAATCGATTACCTGAAGCCTTATCTGGACCTTTATCCGGAAGAGATTTCCTGGCTTTCCACGCTAATCCAACAGGAACGTTCCATTGGCGGCGGGTCCTACAATCAACCGAACGAAACGACTATCGGCGGAGAGTCCATCATCCGCAATCTGCTGATAGGACGATTATATCATAGAACGTTATGCGGATTCGATGCGCCCGTCTATATGAATTGGGACGTATTTGGACACGTTCCGCAACTGCCGCAAATTTTGGAGCAATGCGGATTTCAGGCGGCGGTTTTCACGCGCACGAATTACCGCGATCCGTCAACTCCCGTCCCCGGCGTTCCTAATCTTTTTCTATGGCGCTCGCCCAATGGTTCGAAGATTTACGCCCAGCGCGTGAATTATCTTCTGCCTCCGGACGCGGATTTGAAAGCCATAGCGGCGGAGGCGTTGCAAGCCCAACAAAAAATCGGCTCTCTTCTAAACGCCGCCCTGATCCTGGACGCGGGGGATATGCAGCCGCCGCGTGCGGAAATCGTAGGCCGAGGGCGAGAACTATCCGCCGCAGAACCTTCCCTCGTCGTTACGGGTGCGGCGGCGAACAAATATTTTTCTCGCGTCGATACGCTCGTCGCCGCCAAGAAGATCGCCCTGGAAACCGTGACGCGGGATATGTCCCAATACAACGAAGGCTGCGAATTGACGCGCATGGATTTAAAGATCGCCAACCGGCTGGCGGAAAATTGGCTCTACGAAGCGGAACTGTGGTCTACCATCGCCTCCGCTTACGGGCATCCTTATCCTTCGCGGGAATTGGACAAAGCGTGGCGCCAGGCGTTGTTCTGCCAGCATCACGACGCCGTTACTGGATGCGGGACGGATGTGGTCTTCGTCGATATTCTTGATTGTTTTCGTGAAGCCGTAGAAATCGCCGTCAAGGAGCGGGATGCGGCGTTGGCGGCGTTGGCTTCCGCCGTCATGGTTCCCAAAGAGTATAAGGCCTCTTATCTTGTTTTCAATAGCCTCCCCTGGCGGCGGGATGGAGTCGTCCGCGCTTGGATAGACGTAGAAGGCGAACTCGATTCGCAGGCTTTGATGGACCGCCAAGGCCGGGAAATTCCTTATGAAGTCGAACATGCGCTGTTGAATCCCGATGGCTCCGTCGCCCGGGTTTTGGCGATGTGGACGCAGAAGGAGACTGAAGCGGCGGGTTACGGCGCCGTTCATTTCGCTCCCCGCGAGATTCCCCGTATGCCCTATATCATGGAAGGTCCGGCGCCCGCCTGGATCGAGAACGAATTTGTCCGTTTGAGCGTCGATGCTCATCGGGGCGGCGGCATCGTCAGCCTTATCGATAAAGAAACGGGAAAAGAGTTTATCAATCAAGATCACCCTCAGCCAGGCCATGATGTAATGCTTTTGACGGAAGGCGCGGGAGACGAACCGGCCTGGCGGTTGTTGACATCCGGCGAGAAGGAATTGGGCAGCGATAGAACGGCGACGGTTACCGCCATCGAGGGCGGCGTTTCCTCCCGTTTGATTATCAAAGCGGCTGGACCGGGACCCTGCAACCGCATCCAGGAAATTCGCATCTACCGCGAACTGCCTTTTATCGATTGCCTGACCATCCTGGATAATTATCAGGGCCGTAAACGGCAAGTGTTGGAAAAAGACCCCCGTCAAGTCCGCGATCTCTACCTTTTGGCGTTTCCCTTGAACTTGCAGGGAGCGATTCCCGTGTTGGAGGATCGTTTTTACGCCAAAGCCTACCGTAAAAGCTGCGGCGCGATGGAATTTTTCAGCTCCTTCAACCGCTGGGATTCTCAGCACGCCATGAATTCCTGCCACCGGTGGATGGATGTTTCCTGGACGTATCTTGTGCGCTTTCTGGAAAATAAAGAGGAAAAAGCCAGTTTGGCCGTAGGACCATCGGAAACGGTCATTGGCCAAGATAAGCATAGGGCGATACGCGACCGCCTGATTATACATCTGGCCCGCCACGGCGTAACTTGCACTCCTCGTTTCGCCCAGGACGATCCGGAGCCGGATCGGCTATTCCGCCAATGTTCGTTTTCCATCGGAACGGAGGAGGAGAACGCCTATACCCATAAATTATTGGAGCAAAACGCTGCCGCTAAAGCCTATTACGAAAAAGGCTTGAAAGAGATCGGTTGGGTGAGCCTTGTGCTGGAAGATCATTCCAGCGATTCCAAAGCGCCGCCCGTTCCGGTATTCCTATTCGCGGGCAAAACGGACGCCCTTTTATCGCAAGCGGTGGAGGACATGATTCGTTCCACAGTGGCGCATCGATGGGATTGCCCTATGGCGGCTTGTTTCCTAAACCATCCCGCCGTAGTAGAGGATTTCGGCCTGGCGGTAATGAACCGCGGAAACATTTTATGCAGCCTGGAAGCGGATCAGACGTTAGCTCTGGCATTGATGCATACGGCGCCCTATCCATCTCCCCAAACGCCTTGGCATTTCGATTTCGCCGAAAAGAAGAATCACGTCTTCCAATTCCGGCTCATGCTGCACCGGGGCGATTGGCGTCTCGCCGAGATTCCCCGCCGGGCGATGGAATACAATCACGAACCGCATGTCTTGAGAGTAAAGCCGCAGGAAGGTTCGCTTCCCGCGCATAAATCTTTCATTTCCATCGAACCGGGAAATATTCTCGTTTCCGCCGTCAAGCCGCAGGGATTTCCCGAAGCGGAATACCGCAATCCCAATCGCGAGGGATTGCCCATCATCGCGCGCTTTTACGAAGCGCATGGCGAAGAATCCAATTTATGGCTGGAGTATTGGCAGAATTTGCGCTCCGTGAAGGCGGTGCAGATCGACGAAACGCCCTTGAACCGGAAACGCGAAGTATTCCGAGAAGATCAATTTATCCGCGCCTTGGCTCACGCCAATGAAATCCTCACCTTACAATTGGATTTCAAACCGGAAAAAGGGATTTTCGCCAGGAACGCCAAAGAGTCGAAGCCGCCCTGCCTAGCGCGCACCCGCTACTGGCGGATGAACGAAGGCGCCGCCCCGATCGGATTTCTTCCCCTTTCCCTCTCTTTGCGGGGAGACAGCCGATCGAATTCGATTTCTCTCGAAACCACGGCGCTGCATTTCGACCTGGCGATAATCAACAATTCCGTTTCGCAAGAACGAGAGGGAGAAGTAGAACTGTCGACGCCGCCGTATTGGCGGGCGATTCCATCCAAAATAAAATATCGCCTCCAGGCGGGTGGATATCAAATCTTTCCGCTTCATCTGATTCTCGACGGCTCGGAAAGAGACGGCTTTTTTAAGGCGAAAACAGAATACGATGGAATCGTTCTGGAGGATTTGGCGCATTTTGGACGGATTCCCGAACTCGATTTGTCGATGACGTTGACGGAAGAAGCGTTTAATGTTCAATTGAAAAATACTTTTCCTTATGATATTTCCGGTTTCGTCAGTCTGATCGGTCCCGTTGAATCCTGGCCATCGCTTTTGGCGGGCGAGTATTCTCTATCCTCCATCGGTTCGCCGAAGCAGAATTTTTCCGTTTCATCCGGGGGTGAAGCGGTTTTGGCGTATCCCGTAACCGAATCGCCGAACCGATTCGGCTTGCATGGCGATCATCATTGGGTGATCATCAAATTGGCGGCGCACTATGCGATACGCTATTATCACGTGCGTTTAGACGGCGGAAAATCGGAAGGATTGGGAAGAATTCTTCATCCGCCTTACGAACGCCTCCCCAACGAATGATTTTTCACATAAACTTTAAAATTCGATATAGTAATGAGCCTCTTGCAAAACTACATTATTCCTCCCCCAAACTTGGGGAGGTTAGGAGGGGGTTGAGATAAGTCTAACAAAATCAACCCCCCTCTAACTCCCCCCAAGATTGGGGGGAGAATTGAAAAGAAAATTATACTATTTTTGCAAGAACCGCGTAATAGTAAATCGCTGGGTGGATTGAGCGAAGCGAGCCTCGCAAAAGTTTCTATAAAAATCCGCATCCGAGTTTTTTCGATAAAGTAATGAATTGGAAGCGATGGATAATTGGTTGGTCGGCGGTCTTTTCCCTAACCGTCGGAGCCATGGCGGCGGAAAAAGCCGATCGCGTGTTGATAGGCGAAATCGGCGGGAAAACGATCCGCTTGACGATGGTTCTCCTGGATGGATCGGAATACGTTCAAGCCTCGGAAATTGCGCCCTATCTCAACAAAGAATGGGAATACGACTCTTTTTCTGGGACGATGATCTTCAATGCGCCGAATGGAGAGAGGTTTGGCATTAAAATTGGGGATCAACGCATCCTGGCCGGTTCCAAAATCTTGCGCCATGCGTCCGCCCCCCCGATCCGGCGCAACGGGCGCATCTATATCCCGTCCCATTTCGCCGTAACCTATCTTTTTCCTAACGTTAAATTTACGGAAGCAAGTGCGAAGACGATCCCAACCGCCGCCGCGCCTTCCGAAAGCCCATCTGCTCTACCGTTAGCGGCGGCTACTCCCCAAGATTATATTTTTCGCTATCCTACGCGAACGCCTCCGCCTCCCACTCCTACGCCGTTTTTGTATCCCGCGGGGGGGACGCCTTTGCCTTTACAATATCAGACGCCCATTATTCCTTGGACGGCGGAAACTCCCGTCTCCCCTCCTGGCGATTTATGGACGAAAAGAATAATCGTTCTCGATCCCGGCAACGACCGGACCAATCCTGGCGCGGGCGGCGTCGGCGAAGTGCGCGAAGAAGAACTGACGCTGATCCTATGCGAAAAGATAGCCAAAGAACTTCTGAACGAACGCCGCTATGAAGTCGTTTTCACCCGGAAAAGGGGACAGGATTTAGCGATAGGTAACGACGAGCGGATCAAGGCGGCTAATGGAGGGGAGGGCAATGTTTTCGTCAGCGTCCAATGCGGCTCATTGTATTCCGATCGGGTTTCTCGAGGAGCGGTTTTTTATATGAATCGAGTGTTGGATGCGCCCTTGCCGATGGGAAAAGAACCGGGGGAAACGCCGCTCTTGTGCAAATCCTGGCGCGCGGCCTATCAGGATCAGGAAATCGCCAGCAACCTCTTGGGAAAAATCGTCAACCAGGAGATGCAAAAATGCTATCAAAATGAAGGCATCGTCCAACTCGATTCCAATCCTCGGCCCGCCCGCCTGGCAGCGCTGCGCGGTTTGACCATGCCCGGCATCGTCGTCGAATTAGGAAATCTCAATCACCCAATGACGGCCCAATATCTTTCCAGCGGCCGCATCCAAGAGAAAATCGCTTATCACATAGCGAAAGCTATTATCGATTTTCTTTATCAATGGCCCACAGCGGCGAACGGCGCCCAGGTTCCATGACAAACGAACGATGAGGATAACATGGCCAGTTTGATTGTTTTGGCATGAATCGAGGTTAGAAATCCGAACCCATGGATATACGCGCCCTAATCATTCTTTTATTAGTCATTCTCCTCATCGGTAGTTTGGGGACGGTGTATTATCTCTATGAGGAAGTTTACGTCCCAGCTGGCGATAGGCCTGCGCCGAACGCCGCTGCGAAGCCGAATGCGGCAATACCCGGCAATCTATCCATTGAAGTCGAAGTGTATTATCTTACGGAAGATCAGCAGCAATTGGCCGTGGAAAAACGCGAAATCGCTCCTACCAATTCCATTACAGAACGAATCGAAGTTGCGCTGCAATTTCTTTTGCGGGGGCCTTTATCGAGAAACCTGATTTCTCCGATCCCCAAAGGAACTCAATTGGAAAGTATTTTTTGGAGCGAGCCGGACGGGAGAGTTTACATCAGTTTTTCGAAAGAATTGCTCGCCATGGCGCCAGGACATGGCCTAAGCGAATGGGCGACGATTTACAGCATCGTCAACACGGCGGCGGCTCAATCGACGGCGGTGAAAGACGTATTCATCCTAGTGGGGGGAGCGATTGCGAGCCAACAAAACAACTTTAATACTCTATGGGATTGGTCTCTTCCATTCCGCCCCGATCATTCCTTAGTGCTGAATCCCGTACAATCCCAAAAACAGTGACTAGCGCTTCATTTCAATTGAAATTGTTCTATCTCCCAGAGGGCTGATCTTTTTCCGCAAGTTAAATAGAACATTCATGAACAGCGCCTTAACTTTTCTCTTGCCGCGTTTTTGAATCGCGAAACCTCGAAACGGCCCGAATTCCACGAAATTTTCGAATTACGGATTTCACGGGAATTCATTCATACGGCGCGATCCCTTCCACAATTTTTTTCCTTTTTTTTCGTGATTTTCTTTTTTATTTCGCGTTTTCGTTCGCAGCCCATAAGGCTGCCTGTCTTGCCGGTGAAAGTCCGGTCGCGGTAGTTGGCTGTTTGACCGCGTAGTCATATTCGACGCCTCTGCGAGGCGACTTGGGAGGTGAAAGCTCGGATGTAAACGTCCTGGCCGGTGCAGGGCTAGCAAACCTGCGGGCCGTAGCATTAAGCGAACTTTGCAGCCTCGTGACACGATCCACACTGGAACCGGAGCGCGCGGAAATTGTGGATGCCGAGCCTGTACGAAAAAGGTGAAGGCCAACGTCAGCGGTGAAGCAACAGTCAAGAGCAGCCGCTGAGTCTACCGGGGTACGGAAGATGGCGCGCAGGGACAGACAGGCAGAGTAAATTGGGGACCCTCTGGCCCTCCGGAGTAATCCGAAGCATCCCCGTCGGACGAAGAATAATAAGCCGACGGGAGAGGACCAGAGGCTCGGATGAGGCCATAGTAAGCGATGACCCGGCGGGACAGCATAACCCGCTGGCGAGCCAAGGGCCTCTGGACTGGATCGCCTCCATAAGAGGGTTCCGCTAAAATGTCCGCAAGGACTATAGGAACCTGAGAACGAGGCTGTGGCGGCGTATAAGTCGAGGTTGGACGAAGGTCGCCGTCGAATTCCAGTTTGAAGCCGTACTGGGGAAAACCCGCCGTACGGAATTTTAGAGGAGGAGCAGGGGACGGGGTGCATGGTCTGACGACCTTTTGCCACGACGCTGGAAACGGCTGATACATCGGAAGTCGTTGACCTAAACATTACCGCACCTGCTCCTTACTCGGCGATTCAACGCGACGATCATAAT